>DDPO01000109.1:0-12310 GCA_002342225.1 Bdellovibrionaceae bacterium UBA2466
AAGAGTGTGAAAGTGGTCGAAGTTTCTCATATGGACCAAGTTCTTAAAGAAGCAATCGATGCAGAAGAAATATTTGTGGAAACTACAACGATGGCAGCGGTTCCAGTAAGAAATGAGAGCGCAGTTTCTAGAGCAACTAATTAAGCAGTGTATTCTTTGAGTCTACACAAAGGCTAATAAAATCAACTAATTATGATTGATTTGCCGCGTTAAATTGTTTACAATCAAACTAGTTTTAAACAGTTGTCATTAAAATTTACACAGCTTGACCGCAGTTTTTGGTTCACTTCTTAAAATTTGTTTCGAGTAGGTCGTTATACTGGAGGAATTTATGAAAACTTGTAAAGTATGTGGAAATCCTAAATCACTCTATATTATGAACAACAGAACTGTTTGTATGAAGTGTGATGATCTCGTTTTTGATTTGGAGATTGAGTGTGATGAAGAAACCGACCAAACCAAAAACAAATCGGTAGATAAATCACAAACAAACCCTAACTTAAGAAAATCTAATATTACGATCAAAAAACCTTAGTACTAAAAAAGAAGAGTTCATTTTGCCGAGAAATTTAGGGATAAAATGGCTCGGCTAAATGAATTATAGGGTGCTGATGATGGATAAATCAGCGCCCTTTTTTATTTGGCTAATTGTTTTAGAGCATCAACTCTGTCGAGTTTTTCCCAGTTAAATCCTTTTGATGAGGTTCTGCCGAAATGTCCATAAGCAGCTGTCTCCTCATAGATGGGGCGCAGTAGATCTAAAGTTTTAATAATATCCGAAGGTTTGAAACCAAACACTTCTCTAGCTGCTGCATTTAGTTTTGCTGAGGAAACAGTTCCAGTTTCGAAATCCTCAATCATGAGAGAAACAGGTTCAGCTACTCCAATTGCATAAGCAACTTGAACCAAGCATCGTTTGGCTAAGCCAGCAGCTACCAAATTTTTAGCAACATATCTAGCCATGTAACAAGCAGAGCGGTCTACTTTGGAGGGATCTTTTCCGGAGAAAGCTCCCCCGCCGTGAGCCCCATGACCACCATAGGTGTCGACGATTATTTTTCTGCCAGTAAGTCCACAGTCCCCCATCGGTCCACCAACGACGAATCTACCTGTGGGATTAATAAAATATTTTGTTTTTGCATCTAAAAGTTTTGCTGGAATTGTTTTTTTAACAACTTCTTCCATGACGGCATCTGTAAGTTCATTGTGACTTACTTCTGGGCTGTGTTGGGTAGAGACTACGACAGTTTCAACTCGTTTCAATGCTCCGTTTTCGTACTGAACGGTTACTTGGGCCTTTCCGTCGGGTCTTAAAAAGCCAAGAGTTCCTTCTTTTCTGGTCTCGGAAAGTCTTTTACAAAGTTTGTGGGAATAGGAAATGGTAGCCGGCATGAACTCGGGTGTTTCATCGCAAGCATAACCGAACATCAAGCCTTGGTCGCCCGCCCCTTGTTCTTTGTGCAGCCCCTGTCCTTCGGTGACTCCCATGGAAATATCGGGAGACTGTTTTCCTAAAGCTGTAATGACTCCGCAGGTTTTGTAATCAAACCCCATATCATCACTGGTATAACCAATTCGTTTGATAACATTTCTGGCAATTTCTGTGGGATTGAAAACCGCAGTGGTTGTTACTTCTCCACTGATCATGGCAAGACCTGTAGTTACTAGGGTTTCACAAGCGACTCGCCCTCTTGGATCTTGAGCCAAAATGGCATCCAGCACAGCATCTGATATTTGATCAGCAATTTTGTCTGGATGTCCTTCGGTGACCGATTCTGACGTGAATAAACAATCTTTTAATTTCATGTGACACCCGTAATGTTTATAGAAAGCACAAAAGTGCGCTTTTACGGGGTTTTTGTCAACTTTTTGGACCCTATATCAATAGGGAGGTGGGGTTATTTTCTTTTGAGTTTAGTGGGGGGTTGGAAATCTTCTTCCCCGTCACCAAAGTCATCCGAAGCAGCTGCAGCTTCACGAGCTTTTCGACGCTTTTTAACGACCAATAAAACTAGTAATAAAATACCTGCTAAGGCCATAAGACCAGCAAACATCTCTTGTTCAGCAAATTTTTTCACGTCGAATTCGTTTGAGTTTGAGGTTGATGAAGCGCTTTCTTTGGGCGGCTCAACGATGGGGCTCGCAGCTTCTGCTTGAGCTTGGGTATTTTCAACCGGTGCTGGAGGTTCAACTATGGGGGGGGGTTCCACTACAGGAGGGGGTTGTACTGGAGCTAAATCTGCGGCAGAGGGACTGGCGACTTCGGTCTTTGCAATCATAGTTTCTGCTGGTTTAGCAGAAAGGTCTGAAGGATAAATTCCCAATTTCTGGCCAACTTCCAAACTTTTGGGGGACTTAATTCCATTAATGACAGCGATTTCAGTCCAGCTTTTTGGACTTCCCAATTTTTTTTGTGCAATTTTTGAGAGCCATTCTCCCCTTGAAACTTCGTACATTTGGGCTGTTAAGCCGTGTTCTTTGTAAAGGGAATCCATTTTTTTATCTTTTGGATTTTGGGGGGATGAATAATAGATAATTTGCCCTGGAGTCCAATTTTTCCCGTTCCATTTGGTTAACCAACTCGACTTAGCCGACGAGCCATAGATCAGGGCTGCAACAGATTTTGGAGTGTCACCTTTTCTGACAAAGTAAAATCGATTGAGTTTCGTCCCTTTTCTTGTGATGGCGCTTGCGGGAATTTTAGGAGCCTTAAAGGATGCTCTTGAGAACTTTCGTCGAGGTTTTGAGTCAAGAGTGAGTGTTTCTTGTGATAAAGGTTCAATTTCTGGTGTAACTGTTTCTTTGGATGCTAATTCATCTGTTTTAGGTTGAATGGGCTCTACAGACTCTAGCTTTTCTTCTAGGCTGGATGAATCCGCTAATTCCCCAGCAGCAGCTCCTGCAGCGATACTTCCACTTTCCAGTGTTCCAGATGATTCAAGAGAGTTAGAAGTGTTCAGACTATCTGATTCTAATTCGTTCTCAAGTGACGGTTCTTTAGGAGCGCTTTGTTCAGTGGAATTAGACGATAAAGTGTCTTTATTGGACTCAGCATTTAAGTCGCCAGTTTCCAATTCTTTTTCAAGAGATTCGATTGAGTCATTATTCGATTCTGCGTTTGAGTTTTCAGCAAGAGGACCAGCCAAGGAATTTTCCGGTGAACCCGATGAAAGATCGCTACTCTCTCCCAGTGAATCCGATGTTTGCGCTTGCTCTTTGGAACCTGAATCAAGGCCTGAATCCGATTCGGAATAGGTGGCTTCATCCATGCTGTCCATTTCATCAGCACTTCGATTTTGGTGAGCACAGGATTGAAATAGAACCAACCCAATTACAAGTACACCGCCTAAAGAAGGGAGAAAAATATCACGAGATTTCATGGTCCAAGTCCTTTTTGATGTTCGATAAAATAGGCTCTTCCATAAAGAGTATCGGTAGAAACTTGAGGAAAGATTAGGGGATAGAGACACAATTTGACTTGCCTAGCAAAGAAGTTCCCCGAATAATCTGAACTATGAAACAGGCTGGCAATCAAACCAATCAGAAGCTTCGCATTATTCCCTTGGGGGGTCTCGGGGAAATAGGGATGAATTGCTTGGTTATTGAGTATGGTCAAGATCTGGTGCTCATCGACTGTGGAGTTCAGTTCCCCGATAGCCATTGGCCTGGGATGGATATTCTGGTTCCAGACTTTGATTATGTGCGACAAAAACTATCAAATCTCAGGGCTGTTATTGTCACGCATGGTCATGACGATCATATCGGAGCGATACCTTACCTGTTGAAAGAAAAGCAGCTTGATATTTATGCGACACCCTTTCCGACCGGACTTATTAGTCAAAAATTGACGGAACACAGCGATTTGAATGAGGTTCGATTTCACAAAATTGAAAATAGGAAAAAGTTCAAAGTGGGTCCTTTTACATTTGACCCTATTCCAGTTCAACACTCGATCATTGAAGCTTTAGCTTTTGCGATTGAAACACCTGTGGGAACTCTCATTCACTCAGGGGATTTCAAACATGATGCTCATGAAACTTCTCAGGGGATGATCGGTTTTGAGCCCTTTGAAGAGTGGGGCAAAAAAGGAGTTGCGTTGCTGCTTTCCGACAGCACGAATGCTGAACGCCCTGGTCACACTCTCTCCGAGATGGAGATCAAACAATCTTTCGAGCAAATTTTAAAGCGGCAAAAGAGCCGAATGATCATTGCACTTTTTGCATCTAACATAAAACGAGTAGAGAAATTGTTGCAGCTAGCTCATGAGCAGGGGAAAAAAGTTGCTTTCGCAGGGCGCAGTATGCACTCTTATACGAAGCTAGCTTTTGAGCAGAACTCTCTATCAATTCCTCCTGAAACTCTTGTTCTTCTTGAGCATATTGGGCAGTATCCCGACGACAAAGTGATTGTGCTCGTTACTGGCAGCCAAGCTGAACCTCAATCAGCTCTTCTTAGAATTTCAGAGGGTATCCACAAGGATTTTCAAATTCGACCGGGGGACTTGGTTGTGATGTCGAGTCGTTTTATTCCAGGAAATGAACGAGCGATCACTAAAATGATAGATCAACTTTATAGAGCCGGAGCAGAGGTTCTTTATGAGTCGATCCACCACGTTCATGTTTCAGGTCATGGCCAGCAAGAAGAACTGTTGATGATGTTAAAAGCAACGAGGCCTAAATATTTTATTCCTATACACGGGGCTTATAGGCATCTCTCCAAACATGCGGGGCTCGCAAAAGAATCTGGCGTTCAACCCGAGAACATTCAAGTGATAGAGGATGGACAAATTGTAGAGCTATCAAAAGAGAGTTTAGAAATAGGCGAGAGACTTGAACTTAATCGGGGAGTAGTCGTCGGAACCAGTTTTGTCGAGGGCAGTCCTGATGTTTTTAGTCAGCGAAGTAACTTGTCAAAAACTGGAGTTGTGTTTGCTGTGTTCATGCGAGATTCAAAAAGCTTGAAACTGATTGCGCCACCATCTGTTTACCCATACGGGCTCATGTATTTCCGAGGTGAAAACCCAGAGCATGTAGCTCAGGACGCTGAAGACCATTTAGAAGATATTTATTATGATGCCATGCATTCCGGAGAGCTTGAAGAAACGTTGCGTCTCGAAGGAAGGCGATTTTATAAAAAAAGAGCGAGTCATAAACCCGTCTTTATTCCGTTGGTTCTAGATGTTTGATTTCTGATCTTACTAGTTTCTCCCCCGCGTATTATACTTACCTCTTTTGTCAAAACTCTGGAGACTTCCATGTCGAGACACCCACTCTTTCGAAGAATTAAAAATATAACTTCGGAAATACTTAGGGATAGTGCAAAGACCGTGTCTCAAATTGAATCGCCGGAACTTCTTTCCCGCAGAGATTTTCTGTTGAGCACGATGGCTCTAACTGCAGCAGTTCGTCCTTTGTCTGCGGTTGAAAAACTTGTACCTAGATTTGTCAGAGGGGGCCAAGGTTCTAGGGTTGTGATTGTGGGAGCAGGTATCTCAGGTTTAGTGGCCTCTTATCGATTGCTCCAAGCAGGTGTAGATCATCAAATTTTCGAAGCTAACAATCGATTAGGTGGAAGGATTATCACGCAAAAAAACTTCAACAAAGAAGGTATGTTTTGTGAGCTTGGGGGAGAAGTTATTGATTCGACCCAACATAGTATTTTGGGAATCTGCGAAGAGCTTCGAGTACCTATAGAAGATTTCAGTGAAACAGACACAGGTTTTACAAAGATCTATTTTTCTCAAGGAAAATTGAGAACAGAAGAGCAAGTTCAAACAGCCGCCAAGCCACTTCTGAAAATAATGTTGAAAGACATGAGCTTCATGAAGGTAGACGGAAAACTTCAGACCCCTACCTACGACAAAAAGATGAGTCCTGAGATTCATGCTTTGGATCGCATGTCTTTAGTCGAATATCTTCAGTCAAAAAAAGGTTCGG
This sequence comes from Bdellovibrionaceae bacterium UBA2466, assembly GCA_002342225.1. Classification (GTDB taxonomy): domain Bacteria; phylum Bdellovibrionota; class FAC87; order UBA2466; family UBA2466; genus UBA2466. The sequence goes on from DDPO01000109.1 coordinate 5,937, forward strand.
TCGAGAGTTGGTTGCTCGATTTAATTCAAGAGTCTTATGAGAGTGAGTTTGGTGTGACGGCTGCCGAGCAGTCGGCTTTAAATTTACTTGCTTTGTTCGATGATGATCCTAGCCAAGTCTTTAAAATGTATGGGACCTCAGATGAAACGAAGAGAGTGGTAGGGGGTAATTCTAATTTGATCCTCGCACTTCAGAAAAAGATCGATCCGAAGGTACCCATGTACATGGGGCACCAATTAGTAAGAGTGATGGATCGAGGAAGCAGTTTTGAACTTACTTTCTTAACCGCCGGTAAAACTAAAGTGGTTACAGCTGACAGAGTTATTATGACTGTGCCATTCTCAGTTTTACGGTCAGTTGAAGGAATAAATAAATTGGAATTCAGCCCCGCCAAGAAAAGAAGTATCGCCGAGCTGGGATATGGGACGGATTCCAAACTGATTTTAGGGTTTAAAGAAAGATTTTGGCGAAAGCAAAACGGCAGCATTCCACCTTCTTGTGGAACGATGTTTGGTGATTTTCCCACCCAGTGTTTCTGGGAAACAAGTCGACTCCAAAAAGGAAATTATGGAATCATTACGGCGCTTTTTGGTGGAGACAGGGGGCTCAATCCTCCGGCTAATGTTTTAGACATGGCTTTAAAAGATCTTGAAAAAATTTACTCCGATGCTTCAAAAAAATGGGATGGGAATAAAATTTTTATGACTTGGCCCAAGATGAAATACGCAATGGGAAGTTACAGTACCCCAAAGGTCGGCCAGTATATGACGATTATTGGTGCTGCAGGTGAGCCTGAGCTTGGCGGAAGGATGTTATTTGCAGGAGAGCATTGTAGCGTTCAAAAACAGGGTTACATGGACGGAGCAGTGGAGTCTGGGAACACAGTTGCTAAACAGTTCTTAAAAAACAACAGCAGAGTTATCTCTGGAAAATAAGAAAGATAAACGGAAAGGCAGAACTATGAAGTTGTCTAAAAAAGTGCTTTTGGCTCTCATTGTTGCATCTTTGAATTTTAATGTTCAAGCAGACAATTCAGACTCACATGATGCCAAAACCCAATCGGGGGATTTTAGCCATTCCCAATCGATTTCAAACGATCGCGTAGGCAAAGCACTTCAAGGCCTAAGAATCTGGATTAAGTCTCTGGAAGAGAGATTGCCTAAAGAGACAGATAATGCGGTCGAAAAAATAGTAGCTTTAATCGATCAACCCAAAGAACTCAGCTCAATGTTGTGGGATGTTTTGGCGCAAAGCGAGCAACAGTTTGAACCAGATGAGAAAGAGGTTTTTGGTGCAAAGCTTGAAAGCTTTCCCTTAGAGGATCGTCAAAAGTTAGTGGTCGCTTGGACTTCGGAGCTGCAGGACTTCTTAAGAAAAAGAGTGGTCACTATTTCAGATAAATTATCAAAGAAGGACAACCCAAAAGTAAAAGAGCTCTCGGAAGCCATTCGAAATTTAAGCAAAGCCCATTTCGAGGGTTACGACAAATATAAAGAGGTCAGCAAAAAGAGCTCTGATCCAAAGCTTTTTTGTTTTGCTTGCGATGGCCACATAGGTGACTTTAATTATCACGAAAACATGGAAGAAAAGATCAAGGCCGCCTTATCGGGTTGGAGTACTTCGCGTGGGAGTTTCGTCGGTACGGCACCTGAGATTAACGAACAAAAAAAGGACAAACCAACGCTTAGTGGTGAAAAACCTGCCGGTGCCCCAGCTGAGAAAGGAAGTTTTGAAAAATACAGAGCTAGTTTAACTAATGGTCGTCCAAGTCCTAGTATGTATCCTAAACCTGAAAATATGGCCACGGTGTTGGGTCTTACTTCGACCGAGGGCTACTCTTATCTTCGATGGAAAGGGCCGGGACAACACTTTGTCTCGGGTCCACAAGGCAAGGAGTATGGAGTTCAAATAGACTGGGCGTTATTGAAAGCGCAGAGTCTGCAGGAGCAAAAACGGATTTTAGGAATTTTTGACCAAGTTCTACAAGCGGGAGTTCAACCCTTCAAAGTCGTTCGCCCCAACAATGATGGTTATTGTTTATGGTGCAATTTGGGAAACTATGGTCCGTCAAAAGCGGAATTGAATTCCTTGCGTGCTCGAGTTCGATAACACCGAAAGTAAAGCCGTACCTTTTGGAGGTGGTGGGTGCTGCAGGGGTCGAACCTGCGACCTCCTCGGTGTAAGCGAGGCGCTCTAACCAACTGAGCTAAGCACCCAAGATAGAGTCAAAGAGCGAATGGTTTACCATAAAAGTTTTAAAAATTCTTGGAAACATTAAAAAATTTACTTCAGTCCCAGGTTGGGGCAAATTTATCCAGTGGATCCAAGGTTTTATCAAATCGTCTTCTTGTCATCCTTTCTTGTTATTGGAGTTGTTTTTAGAGACTTTAAAGTGGGTTGGGCGCAGTTAGGAGCCATTCTAATGCCGGCCCTTTTCACTCAGTGGCTAGCTATTCGAGAACTCAAACTTCCCTATGCCAGCATTCGAAGTGCTGTGATTTCAAGTTTAGGACTTATTCTTCTTATTCGGAGTGAGTCACTGGCCCTGTTGGCCCTAGCTAGTGCGATAGCTATCTTAAGTAAGTTTACAATCCGTTATCAAGGTAAACATTTTTTTAACCCCACCAATTTTGCTTTAGCACTTATGTTGTTGTTTTCTGAAGGAGCATGGGTGTCACCTGCTCAATGGGGGGAGGAGTTTATCATTGCATCTTGGATTATTCTTCTGGGAATTTTAGTTACTGAGAAAGCTCTTCGCAGTGACATCAGCTTTTCATTCTTGGGATGGTATCTTCTCTTGTTGTTAGCTCGAGTAACTTACTTGGGCCAGCCCTACAGTGTTTTTTTCCATCAATTAAAAAATGGCTCTCTACTTCTTTTTTCTTTCTTTATGATTTCCGATCCAAAATCCACTCCGGATCACCCCGTTGGCCGAATTATTTTTTCTTTCTTAGTGGCTGTGCTTGCCTATTTTATAAAGTTTCATCTCTATAATCCCAATGCCTTGATTCTAGCTCTTTTTTTCCTGTCGCCCTTAACATTGTTCATTGATAAATTATTACCAGCAAAAAGATTTGATTGGCCGGTCAACAACGCCAAGATGAGGAGCCCGAATTACTATGAAACTTTTGATAGAGTTGTTACTGGCATTAGTAAGCATTAATTGTTTTGGATTTTGCGGTTTCTACGTCGCTAAAGCAGACAGTTCTTTGTACAACAAATCCTCCCAAGTTGTTTTGGTCAGACATGAGAACAAAACGGCACTTACCATGTTCAGTGATTATCGGGGCGAGTTGAAAGATTTTGCACTGGTAGTTCCAGTTCCCGAAGTTTTAAGTCGTGAACAGATCAATGTCGCAGATAGAGCTATCATTGAAAGGGTGGATGCTTTTTCTGCGCCAAGACTAGTTGAATATTTTGATGCAGACCCCTGTGAGCCCCCCATGTGGAGCACCATGCGGTCGATGAAAGCCAGTAAGGGTGGCCTAGTGGGTCCCTCGTCGGACAAAACTTTGGGAGTTACGATTGAGGCTCAATACACTGTTGGGGAGTACGACATCCTTATTTTAGGAGCAAAGGAATCATCGGGACTTGAAAAGTGGCTCAAAGAGAATGGATACCAATTGCCCAAAGGTGCCTCTACAGCGCTCGAGCCGTACATCAAGCAAAATCTTAAATTCTTCGTAGCGAAAGTAAATTTGAGCGAGCAAGTAAAAACGGGATTTCAATACTTACGTCCCATTCAGTTTGCTTATGAGTCTAATCGGTTTATGTTGCCTATTCGCCTTGGAATGGTGAATTCCGATGGTCCTCAAGACATGTTGATTTATGCCATCACTAAAAAGGGCAGGGTAGAAACAACGAACTATCGAACAGTGAAACTTCCAACAGGAATGGATGTTCCAATCTATATTAAAACCAAGTTCGCCGACTTCTATCGGTCCATGTTTGAAGTCGCTCATAATAAGGAAAATCAAAAGGTCGTTTTTCTTGAGTATGCTTGGAATATGGGATGGTGCGATCCTTGTGCGGCAGATCCGTTGACGACGGAAGAGCTCAGAAAGTTGGGTGTTTTTTGGGCCACGGAAAGTAACTACAATCTAAAATCGCCGAAAGTACGCCCTGGAGTCATTCCCCCATTACAAGCGCTTCCCGAAGCATTCATAACAAGACTTCATGTCAAATACGATGCTAAGCATTTTCCAGAGGATCTCTTTTTTCAGGAAACTGGGGATTCCGAGAACTTTCAGGGGCGCTACATTCTTCGTCATCCTTGGATGAAAGAGGCCAAATGTGAAGCTGCTGTTCGTTATCAAAAAGGGTTAAAAGGCCGTCAGACCAAAGAGGCTGAGACGTTGGCTAAGCTCACCAACTGGAAACTTGAAGATATTTACAAAGAAATGGGAAAAGAGCTTTCGAGTTCTAACGAATCTTCCGAAAAGACTTCCGAGAAGTGGTACCAAAATATCTTTAAATGAGAAGTCGCTATGGCGAATAAAACTGAGACAGTGGGAATCATCGGCTTGGGCCGAATGGGGCGATGCATGGTCAAGGGGCTCCTAGAAACCCAAACTTTGAATAAGAATGAAGTTTTCTTCACAACAAAGCACAAGGAGACTTCTACTCAAGTTGAAAAAGAGCTGGGTATTAAATCCTGCAAAACTAATGATGAACTTATTGAGAAGAGCGACATTATTGTGATCGCAGTAAAACCGCAAAACAGTGCCGAAGTTCTCGAAGAAATTGGGAAGAAGATTTCGAAAGGTAGAACAGTTGTTTCGATAGTGGCCAGTATCCCCACTTCACTTATTGAATCTAAACTCCCCAAGGGAGTAGCAGTAATTAGAGCCATGCCCAACACGCCAGCGTTCGTGGGTGCTGGTATGACAGCTTGGTGCGCTGGGTCAGGGGCTAAAGAGCCGGATTGGCAACGCGTACAAACCTTGTTTGAACCGTTAGGAAAAGTCGCCAGAGTCGATGAAAAACATATGGATGCTGTTACAGGTTTAAGTGGTTGTGGACCGGCCTATCTTTACGTCGTATTGGAATCATTGACCGATGCTGGAATTAAGGTAGGTTTACCGCGAGAATTAGCAACTCTTTTAGCAGGTCAGACTGTTCTAGGAGCTGCCCGTATGTTATTAGACACTGGGCGCCATCCTGCGGCTTTGAAAGATGAAGTGACGACCCCCGCCGGTTGCACTATCGACGGTTTATTAGAGCTCGAAGAAGGAAAGCTCAGAGTGACTTTAATCAAAGCTGTGGTTCAAGCAACCAAAAGAGCCAAGGCTTTAGCGAAACAAGTAAAGTTATAGAGGTGACATCGTGGCAAACGACAAAAAAGCAATCCTTAAAGTAGATGGAAAAGAGTACGAATTAGATATCGTTGAGGGTTCTGAAAAAGAACGCGCAATAGATATTACCAACTTAAGAGCTCAGACTGGATTGGTGACTCTGGATTCCGGTTACATGAATACGGGTGCTTGCCAAAGTGCGATTACGTTTCTTGATGGTGAGAAGGGAATTTTAAGATATCGCGGGTATCCCATTGAGCAGCTGGCTGAGAAATCCAACTTCGTAGAAGTTTGCTACTTATTGATTTACGGCAGGCTTCCAACCCAAAAAGAACTGGAAAGATTCCGCACAAGTCTCACTCGGCACACAATGCTTCATGAAGACATGAAACGATTCTATGATGGCTTTCCTCGTGATGCCCATCCGATGGCCACTCTGTCATCGGCAGTGAGCACACTATCAACTTTCTATCAAGATTCCTCCGATTTCACAAAGCCACTTGATATGGAGTTATCTATTTGGCGGTTGCTTGCAAAACTGCCAACCATTGCAGCTTTCTCCTACAAAAAATCGATCGGACAGCCCTTTATCTATCCGACCAATAGCTTAGATTATTGCTCTAACTTCTTAAAAATGATGTTTGCTGTTCCTGCAGAGGACTATCAACTAGACCCTGAAGTTGCGAGGGCTCTTGATCTACTGTTGATCCTTCACGCGGATCACGAGCAAAATTGTAGTACTTCTACGGTCCGACTTGTAGGTAGTAGCCGAGCAAACCTCTATGCTTCAGTCTCGGCCGGTATTTCCGCCCTTTGGGGACCTCTCCATGGAGGAGCCAACCAAGAAGTTGTAGAGATGTTACAGGAGATCAAGAACTCAGGAATGGATGTAAAAACTTTCGTGGGAAAAGTGAAAGATAAAGCTTCCGGAGCAAGACTCATGGGCTTTGGTCACCGAGTTTATAAAAACTTTGATCCGAGGGCCAAAATTATCAAGCGCAGCTGCGATACCATTTTAAAGAAGCTCAATATTCATGATCCCTTGTTGGATATTGCGAAGCGGCTTGAAGAAACAGCTTT
>DDPO01000109.1:12387-27900 GCA_002342225.1 Bdellovibrionaceae bacterium UBA2466
CAATGGAAAGAGATGCTAGAGTCCCCCAACGCAAAAATTGGCCGTCCCCGACAGATTTATACGGGTCCGGAAGAGCGTTCTTATACCCCTATCCATGATCGACACTAGTTGTTGAACTTGGGTAGTTTGCAAAAAGATCATTCGTCACATATTATCTAAACCATCGTGGCGAAACAAAAAATTACATCAAGCAGTACGGCGGAGTATTTTTCTAAAAACCTGCAGCAAGTGGGCTTTTCTTCACCCACTAAAGCTGTTCTTACAACGCTTAAAGAGGCAATCGACAACTCTTTAGATGCTTGTGAGGATGAAGGTATTCTTCCTGAGCTCTATATTGAGATTGAAAAAGTAGGGGCAGGAACTATTAAAAATACGGACCTTATTAGAATAAAGGTCGAGGACAATGGACCGGGACTTAACATCGAAGATGTTCCCAAAGTCTTCGGCGAATATTTAGCCTCCTCAAAGTTTGGTCGAGGCCGATGTTCGAGGGGTCAACAGGGTATAGGTATTTCTGCAGCAACAACTTGGGCACAACTCACAAGTGCCAAAGGTGCTAAGATCATCACCAAAACCAAAAGTATGCGCCAAGCCGTCTCTTGTTTGGTTGAAGTGGATGTTAAAAATAACAAAGGAAATTTAAAGGACAAGAAAGCTATTAGTTGGGACCGTCCTCATGGCGTAAGTGTCGAATTTGTTCTAGATGGCAGAATTCAATTGCAAGGTGAGGGCGGGCTTATCACATACCTTACGGGAACTGCTCTTGTGAACCCGCACTTAAATCTGCGCTACAAGCTCTTAGATCAACCTGTTACTAAAATTGACAGGGTTTCTGACAAATGTCCCGATATTCCATCAGCTGTTGAGCCTCATCCACACACGATGAAGTTGGGTGAATTCATTGCTCACTCCCATCTTTTTGGCAAAGCTACAGTTGCTAATTTCTTGAAAAAGGGATTTTCAAGAATCACAGACAATACTTTTCAAGAGTTTGTCAAAAATGGCATGGACAAAAAGTTTCTAGCACAATCGGTAGACAAAACCACCGATGCACAATTTAAAGATATTTTTGGTGCCATTCATAAGACGGAGCTTATGTCTCCTAGTACCCGCTCTGTGATGATCATTGGCGAAGAGACTTTTTCTAAAAGTGTCCGAAGGCTCGGAGAAGTTGACTTCTTCTCAGTCGTAACTCGAAAGCCGACAATCTGTGATTTTAAACCTGTGGCTATCGAAATAGCAGTGGCGCGCTTAAAAACAGCCCAAAAAGTTGAAGGGGATGATAGTCCTCCGGTGCAAGTGCTTCGTTTCGCAAATCGTGTGCCTCTGCAGTTTGATAAATCGGCCTGTGCGATGGTCAAAGCGATTGAAACTGTAAATTGGCGATCCTATGGTATTCCTCAGCCCAAAAATAGTTTGCCGTTAGGTCCCTACGTGATCGCAGTCAGCCTTGTTTCTCCTTTTATTAAATTTAAAAACGCTTCAAAAGAAACGGTAGATGCGAGTGATGAATTAGTAGAAGAGATTCGAAGGGCCCTTATTCAAGCCGGTCAGCGGCTTTCTAGACACATTAAGAAAGAGCATCGCGAAGCCGACCTTGAGGAAAAACTAAGACACATTGAGCAGTTTTGTCCTATTTTGGTCGATTGTTTATGCCGAATTACCAAAGCCCCAGCCAAGCGAAAAAAAGCAGCAACTGAAGGGCTTGTTAAACTATTGGGCAGAGATGTGAATGCTGCAAAAAAAGAGCTAGATGAAGCTTTAAAACATCATAAAGAGGCTCACGCAAAAGGAAAAATCCAAATTGTCGAGAAAGAAGAGACAAAGTCAGAGGAGAGTGAAGAGGAGTTAAAACCTCCTCACCCTGAGGAGTCGGTTGAAGCAGAAGAAACTGACGAAGCGCCAGTTAAGGCAAAATCTAAATCAGAAAAACCGGCTGCAAAGACTAAGAAAAAAGCGACCGCTAAATCGAAAGAAAAACTGAAAGAGAAAGAAGCATGAGAGAAGACACAATACCCAAGCTTTCAAAAGACCTTTGTAACCGAATGCTTACCGATCTTGAAAACGCAAGAAGACCGGTATTAGAAGCTATCAAATGCTCACTCGACAATTCAAATTACAATCCGAAAGTAGGATACCTTACTCCGGGAAATAAAATGGTTCGCTCCGAGCTAAATGTGGCTTCGGTTCAAAAAATGTCTCGAGCTATTTTTATTTTAGAAATTTTGCTTCGAAATATAGAAACAGGAGCAGTCAACACCAAGCGTGAGCTTTATTATATTTCTAAAGGTGAAGTAAAACACAATCCCGAACTCCGTCCTCTCGATTTTGGGGATCAATCGGAAAGTGACGCGATTATTGATTTTATTTGTGAAATGATGGAGTGCTATCGTGAGGATCTCAACTGTTACGCTAATGATCGAGGCGGGCAGACCTATTCCAATCAACTCGTCGTCACTGAAACTCTCCCCGACGGCGGAAAAGCAGTTGTTGATCTGAGCTCACTTGGAACTTCACCTTTTCAGCCGAAGAACCGTCCTCAAAGCTTAACTCTAAAAGCAAAAAAGAAGATCGATTTTTGCCTAGTGGTCGAGTCGGAAGGTACCGCTAATACTTTCGTTACTAACGGTTTTTGCAAAAGAAACAACGCTATCCTTATGGGCGCTCAAGGGGTTCCAAGTAACGCCGTTCGAGGTTGGTGTAAGCTCATTCAAGATCAACTCAAAGTGCCGATTTACTTTTTCGGAGATCTTGACGCCTATACGTTGCAGAATATTTTTAGAACACTAAAAGCAGGATCTGCTGCAAGTTTAATTCGAAACTCTGATTTTTCAGCTCCCGATGTCCGGTTTTTAGGAGTTCTTCCAGAAGATATTAAAAAGTACGATTTAGCTGACTACCCAGTAAAAGAGAATGATTTACAAGAGGCTAGAGCGCTAAAAAAAGCATCAGATGCTTTAAAAAATGATCCATTCTTTAAAGACAAAAAGAACAAAGGGCTTGCGAAGATTTTAGAATGGCTTCTTAAGAACAAAAGACGTTGTGAGCAACAGTCTTATTTTACAGTAGATCCAAGAGATCCTGTAATGCCTGAAAAGATTATTATCGAAAAGATCAAGAAAGGCGATTTTATTTAAGTTGTCTTTTTCGATATCATTTGTCTAGTCACTAAAACGACCGACAAAACCCACAAAATAAAGATTCCAAAGGTTTTATTCATTTGCAACCACGAGCTAGGATTCCAAATAACTTTGGGCCAAATATCGTTCATGCAAAGGGTAGTAAAGAATATTCCTAGAGACCAAAAAACAAAGGTTGCATATTTCAATGGGCCCGTAAGGCCGAGTGCATACCTTTGCAGAAAAAGATAGCCGGGTCCGCCCAGTACAAAAGTCGGTGATTCGGTTCTGGGATTCACTAAAAGCAGAGTGTAAAGCCCCAATGGAATCCAAAGATTCCATTCGAAAGTCTTCTTTTTGAGCCAAAAAACAAAAAACAAAAAAATTGAAAGCACGCTTAGGGGATAGAGTGCCCACAGTTTGGTGTCTTTGAAGCCCAAAGTTTTGAGAACAGTCGCAACGTCTAAGAGCCCATCGGTATTAGTGTCTCTCCTAAGAAGTAAGTACCAGTCCTCGTGGAAAGACACGGTTTTTGAGAATCCCCAGAAAATCATGGGAACTATCAAGCATACAAAAGCTCCGGCGACGATTCCTTGAATGTATTTTTTTTTAGGAGGCAATAAAAGGCCCGCCAGAAATAATCCTGGTAGAATTTTAATGTTGCTAACGAGGGTGAGCCAAAAACCCGCCTGATGCAATCGCCCCTCTTTATAAAAATAGAGCCCAAGAAGTGACAGTCCAATGAGTGATGCATTCATCTGTTGGTATCTGAAAGATCCATCCGCTTCCATCGAGCACAAAACAAATCCAAGCCAGAGCCATTTGGATTCCAGTTTTTTCCAAGGGAACCAGACTGAGACACCCGCCCAAAAGCAGACGATATTAAAAAGCCCCCAACATCCAGCCTGTAGTGAGCTATTAAGCTTCGCAAAGGGTGTGTAGAACCAAGCAAAAAGAGGGGAGTATTTAAACCAATCTCCGGCTCCTCGAGGGTCTGTGTATGGTGAAAGACCCTCCCAGAATTGTCGGCTGCCGAAAGCATAAGTGTGAGTGACGATGTTTGTTCCGTTGATAAATAGGTAAGGAACGACAAACAGTATTGTGATGAGTGAAAGGATAACAATTTGCTTCAAATAAGATTGGTGTTTCATTTGACAGTTGCCGAGATAATCTTGTCACCTAACTCGAGCCTGTCAACAACGTCCAACCCAGATGTGATTTCACCGAAAACCGTGTATCGGCCGTTCAGATGGTAGTTTGGAAAAGTATTGAAGAAGAACTGAGACCCACCAGTGTCCTTCCCTGCTGTTGCGATTCCTACAGTGCCCCGTTCATGATTTCGAGGACTAAATTCATCTCTTATAAGAAATCCGGGGCCGCCAAAACCATCGCCTCTAGGGTCCCCGCCCTGAACGACGAAATTTGGTACAACTCTGTGAAATAGTTTCTCGTCGTAAAAGTGCTTGCTTATCAAGTCGACCAAGTGATGTGCCGTCATGGGCGAATCTTCAAAAAATTTAATTTCAATAGTGCCGCGGTTCGTTCTTAATACCAAAAGTTTACCGCTTGCGGGCCTCCAAACATTAAACTCAGGAATTGTGTGACTTACTTTGGAGTTGATTGGAATTATAATTTGGGGTTCTTTCCCATTAATCGCCTTGGCAGCATCAAATGCTGCGATAACTACTTGTTTTTCTCGATCCTTTAAAGCGATATCTACCACATTAATTTGGTCCTCAGAGCCAATACTTGAAAGGCTCTGCATGATAGCAGTTCGCGTTTCCACAGTATCTTCTAAAGGAATAGCTTTATAGGCATCTGCTAGGGGTTGTGCGAAATCCTTCCAGCCTTTTTGGGCAGCTAGTTGAGCGATAAGAGCTAGAACACCCGGGTCTTTCTTGAAGATAAGATCCTTTAGAGTTGTTTTTAGATCGCTATGAATATCGAGTTCATTTTGGGTCAGCATTTCTAAAGACAATGAAATATGTTTAGAATCACCTTCTACAAAGTAGGGCCTGATTTTTTGCCAGTCTTCGGCTTTATTAACCCCTATCAATGAGGCCAGAGCCGTCGCAACCAAAAGTGGTTCGTTGCTTTTAAGATTTTGAAGAGCTAGATCTCGTGCTTTTTCCGGAGCAAGTTTAACTAAAGTTCTCAAGGCTGTGACTTTTATCCAAAGCGATGAACTTTTTTTTGCTAAACTCTCGACCGAATCTGTCAGATTTATAAAAGCTGCGGGTTGAGCTTCGATGGCCTCTAAAGAAGTCACAAGAAGAGGGCTCGGGGTTTCAGTTAGATTTTTTTGAAAAAGACTTAAACCCAATCCCTCCAACTTTCGGCCTTTTAGAGCCTTAGTAGCCTCGACCCTCACTACGATAGAGTTTGTGCTCGTAATTTTTGAGATCAAAAAGGTTGTTATCTCGGGTCCCTCAGAACGTGAAAGCGCACGCACGAGAAGCGCTTGATAGAAAGGGTTGTTCGCCTTGGAAATCGATTGGATAATTTGAGCTGTGGGAATCTTTTTGCTATCTCCTTTGTACTGGGAAATTGCAAACGAAGCAGCTCCACTGACTCGAGGACTTGAAAGAGCAAGGACGGCTAGCTTCTTGAGCAATTCTTCAGGAACATCCCATGAAGATGAATCACCGCTTAGAAGAATCCCTAGACCCTCAACGATGTTTCTAAGAACTTCGGTCTGCCCCTCTGTTTCAATTGCTTTTACGAGAAGTGGTAGGGCGGATGGTTTCCTGCTGAAGCCAATCGCTCTGAAAACAGCGCCCCTTACTTCAGCTTTTTTCTCCATGGCAGCGTGTTGACTTAATAGCGTTATACAAAGTTCATCACCAATCTGTCCCAAGCTAAAAGCAGCCAACATTTTCATTTCGCTGTTTTTACTGTTCAAAACTCTTGAGAGAATCTCGATGCTGCTGGGGTTTCCGATTCTACCAAGAGCTAAGATCGCGGTTTTAGAAACCTGTTTTGAAGCATGAAAAGCAGCTTGATTAAGATAGGGATCGCTTTCGATTCTTTGGTTTTCAGATTTGATGACTCGGTGAATAGCCAAGGATTCAGATGAGGTTGTGTTTAAGCTTCCTAGGGATCGATTTGTGAAAATATTGCTAGGGCGCCAGAATTTTTGGGGCTTTCTGGGTTTTCCAAAACCAACTAAGCAGAAACCACAGCAAAGAATTGAGATGAACAGGTGTCTTTGATAAATCATGAGCCTAGAAGTTCGCTGATAAACATAGTTTGTGCAAGCCCCTTCTTGGCTATTTGAATGCCGGCAAGCAACAAAAATAGCCATCTTTTAATGATTGAGAAACTAGAGACGTGGGCAAATATTTGCATTGGCTTATTAAGCCGGCCGATTGATGCGTTTTTAAAAACAATGAGAGATCTGAAATTCCGATAGACCAAAAACCGGTAATATAACCTATGTGGTAGGGCTCCACAGATTTTATAAAAAATGGGTAAGTAATATCATCTACTACTAAATGCTTCGTCGATGGTCTGTTTTCGAGGTTACATTGTGCTGACAATCGCAATACCCTTTCCCGAACTTCGTTCCATTTAAATGCGGAAAAGGAGTTATATTGAAATTCAAGTTGTCCACCTTTTTGCCAATTTGTTATGTGTTTTGGGAGATACAAATAAGCAGCAAAAATTAAGCTTACGAACGACAGGCCAATTGTAAAATAGGAAAGCGATTTTCTAAGGTTTTCATTGGAGGTGTTAATCGAGACCTTCTTATTTCCAAGCATTCCAGCCAAAATTAGAATTGGAAAAAACAAGGTTGAGTTATAAAAACTCTTGGTTGTTTGTAGTAAGACCAATGAAAAGGCTGCTAGGTAAAGAGTTGAACAGCCAATAGCTCGAAAATCTAGATTTAAAACAGAACTTTGTTTTCTCAAAGACCTACAGCACCGCAAAGCCTCATCGATTAACCAACCGGCTAAAAGAGTGAGCATCAAAAAGTTTAGAATCTTCACAGGAAGGCTGATTTCAATAGGAGGAAGCCAACTCGCTTCAGAACTTGCTGAGAAGCTAATCGCATTGAAGTATTTTGAGATGCTAAAGAGGTTTCTGACAACTTGCTTTGTGTAAAACCAGGGCATCTTCAAAAACATAGAGGGTGAGATGAGAGTCGCAGAAAAGAGTTGTTCAATATCGGGGTTGAGTGGGCAAGCGTGATAGACCGAGTAAAAAGAAAAAGAGCTGTAGGCCATTACAAAGATCCAAAGTGTGAGGCCAAAGCGATAAGCTCTCCGAATGGGCAAGAAAAAACAGACCGTTAGAAAAAAGGGAAGAAAGAGGAGTGTTTTGGGGTGCTGGGGAAAAAACCAGGCCACTAAAAATGAGAACGAAGAAATTAAAAAAATTTGTATCGAGATACCGTTTCCTTGAATGAGTGGCAGAAAACACGATGCAGTTATAGCTACAATCAATGCTTGTTCTGGTCTGTTTAGTGTCATCATTATGGGGAGAGTTCCAAAAAACATCAAAGAGGTTTTCAGTAGAAAGTGGCGCTCAAAATTCGTTGTTATTAGACGCCGACATAGAAAAAACAGAAGAGTTAACCAAGTAATAAAGCTTAAGATTCCAAAGACTCTTATTATGAGTGGGTTTGCGATATCTGAGTAGAGATAGCTATCAAAGAGGCGAGAAACCAAAAATAGTTTAGGCGTTTTTTGACTAAATTCCTCTACGCAATGAGGAAAAAGCCCTAAAGCAACGCCATTATCAAGCCAGAGCCTGCCTGAGAACCACTTGTAGAGTAGTTCGTCAGAGTAAATGGGTAAGTAAAATGAGATAAAGATCAGCGGAACTACCAGTAATAAACTGAGTAACATAGATGCACTATGATGATGGGGTTGCGTTGATTATTAAAGGTTTTTATCTCATGAAATCCCGATAATGCATCGCTACAGACCAAATCCTCTTGACGCGCTAGCAATAATTTAGAAATCTCTGGGTTTAATTGGGGTAGCTGGGAGTCAATCGTTGAATTATTTAGACACATTAAATGGCCCGCAAAGGGATGCGGTTTTACACGGCACTGGGCCCATTCTTATTCTAGCCGGTGCGGGCTCGGGCAAAACAAGAGTTTTAACCCATCGGATAGCCCATTTGATTTTGAATCATCAAGTTGACCCGACACAAATCTTCTCTGTGACGTTTACCAACAAAGCTGCAGCTGAGATGCGAGAACGTGTTTCTCATATTTTAGGGCGGCTGGCTCCGGGGCCCGTGGATTCAAGAGACCTTTGGATCAGTACTTTCCACTCAGCATGTGTGCGTATTTTGCGCTCAGAAATTCACCACCTTGGTTATTCCAATAACTTTACGATTTATGATGATTCCGATCAGCTCTCTGTCGTAAAGGCTGTCATGAAAGAGCTTCATTTGAGCGATTCCATGTATTCGCCAAAAGCCATGCAGTCAAAGATCAATCGAGCTAAAAACGACGGGATTGATCACTCAAGCTACAAGCCAAGCTATGGCGGGCCCATTGAAGACGCCTTTATGCGAATTTTTAGCCGCTATACTGAAGTTTTGAAAGCTTCATCGGCCTTAGATTTTGCCGATTTAATTTTAACCACCGTAAAGTTATTTCAAACATGTCCCCCAGTACTTCATAACTATCAAAAGAGGTTCCCCTATCTTTTAATTGATGAGTATCAAGACACTAATCGTTGCCAATATCTTTTAATGAAGCTCTTAGCTGGCACTCAAGCCAATATCTGTGCAGTCGGTGACGAAGATCAGTCTATCTATAAGTGGAGAGGGGCTGACATCAGCAATATTTTAAATTTTGAAAAAGATTTCCCCAATGCCCAGATCTTTAAATTAGAACAAAACTATCGTTCGACAAAAAATATCATCGAAGCTGCAAGCCATGTGATCTCCTACAACACCGAAAGACGAGATAAAAAACTTTTTACCCAAAATGATTCTGGGGAAAAGATCCAAGTCATAGAAGCTTATGACGAACATGATGAAGCACATAAAGCAACAGATCTTGTTTCTCAAGGGGTGAAAGAGGGGCAGCCCTTAAATCAGATGGCTATCTTCTATCGTACCAATGCTCAATCTCGTCTGCTTGAGGACATGCTGAGAGCGAAAGGTATCAACTATCAAATTTACGGCGGCCTAAAGTTTTATGATAGGCTCGAAGTCAAAGATGTCTTAGCCTACCTTAAGCTTGTTTCTAATCCTAATGATGATGTGAGTTTTAGAAGAATTATCAATGTTCCTACTCGGGGAATTGGTGCAGTTTCCCTTGAGAAGTTTACTAGCAAAGCTAGAGAACTCAATATCAGCTGTTTTCAATTGCTATTAGATATTTTTGGTGCTGAGCCCAAAGTTCAAGCAGATCTGGGGCGCTCTCAGAAAAATTTTAAACAATTTTATGAGCTCATGGAGGCTTTGAGAGCCGCGAAAAATTCCGTACTTCCTTCCGACCTCATTAACATGGTCATTGAGGAAAGTGGTTATCGAAAAAGCTTAACTGACGAAGGCACTGTTGAAGCTCAAAGTCGACTCGAGAACTTGGCAGAGTTGAGACAAAGTGTTGTGGAGTATGAACTTCGAAAAGGGGGAGAGGATCCAACAAAGGAGCTTACTCTTGAGGGGTTTCTCGAAGAAATTGCCTTAGTATCTGATATCGATCGGTTTGATCCCAATGCCCCAGCCATCAAGTTGATGACCATTCACATGGCCAAGGGGCTTGAGTTTGATTTTGTTTGCATAGTGGGTCTTGAAGAGGAGTTGTTCCCCAATGTCCGACCTTGGGAGCCCGAAGAGCCTTCAGATGTGGAAGAGGAACGAAGGCTATTTTATGTAGGGATGACCCGAGCTCGAAAACGACTTCATCTCTTCTATGCTAAGAATCGAACCGTTTTTGGAAATTCGAGTTTTAGAGTGTTGAGTCGATTCGTAGAAGAAATCCCGCAAGATTATTTAGAACTGAAAAAAGCCGATTACTTTTCAAGAAAACGGCATTTTACAGAGCGACCAGGCCTCATTCCGCAACGAGGCAGCTGGCAAGACAACGACAGCTTCGAAAGTAGACCATCCCGATTTAATCAGGATGATTTTAGTCAAGTATACGAGGGAGATGATTCGAGTTCATACACCGATGTTCAGGATGAAAGTGGTGTTTCTGTGGGCTCTCGTGTGCAGCACCCCACTTTCGGAGAAGGTATTGTTCGTCAAAACTTAGGCGGAGATAAATTAATTGTTGAATTTCGAGGCCGAGGTTTAAAAAAGATATCTCTCAAATTCACTCAGCTTAAGTTTTAATGGCCTATCTCACTATTGATCAAGCAAGTGCATCTGAACGAGAAGCCCTAGCGCTCATTCGAGCTGAAGCATGGGCCAAAGAATTAAGCCGTGTTGAATTTTGTGAACGAAATAAAATTCTCTACTCCCACCCGTTTGGAACAAAAAGAATTCAAACCCTTTTGCTCAAGAACCCTGAAAAGAAAATTGTATCTTCGATGGACGCTCTGCAAGTGAAGTTTTTTTTCAAAGAGACAGAGACCCAAAAGATTGTAGTTCGAGAGGGGTTTTTAATTGCTTCGGTATTGACTCCAATCCAGCACCGCAGAAAGGGCTACGCATCTCATTTAATGAAAGATTTTCTAAGTCGGCAAAGCTTGGGCATTGGCGTACTGTACTCAGATATTGGTCCTAAGTTCTACGAGCGGTACGGGTTTCAAAAAACCAAAGTTCAATCGAGGGAGTTAGTAGAGCCTTTTGTAAGCACCAGCATTGAGCCAGTTCCGATCGAACTGAATGACTGGATCGAAAAAGTGAACAGTGTTCGTAAGATTCGATTCGAGACGGAAAAAGCGGCTCAGTTGTGTCTTGTTCCTGAAACAGAGTTTTGGGACTGGCAAATCGAGCGATATCGATACTTTTCAAGGCTCAAAGGGCACCCTACTATCCCGGCTCCATTTTTTGAAATTAACACCACCAGCGGACCAAGCTATTTCTGTGTAGTGAAAAATGTTCTCACCCAAACTGCCGATGTTTTATGGTTTGATTCCGATTGCCCCGAGAGCCTGCCCGCTATAGGTCGAATTGCTAAAGATTGGGGATTGGGACGAATCCATTTTTGGAGCCCAAAAGAACTGGGCCGGCCGATCCACGAAGAGTGCCCTATGGGCTGGTTTCAGGGGGCTTCAAAGCCCAGTCCCGAGGGGTTTTATGACCCCCAGTTATGTGATTGGTGGTGACCAAAATCTCAAGCTGAGGTATGTTCTTGGGCTATGTTAAGTCGAGAAGAGGTATTAAAAATAGCCAAATTAGCCCGACTCACTTTGACCGAGGATGAGATAGGGTTCTATCAAAAACAACTGACACGGGTTTTAGACCATATTCAGGATCTTAATCAGGTTCTGACCAATAAAGAGGCCTTCGTGCAGCACGTTCCCGTTGATGCCGAACCCTTTCGCGAAGACGTAGCCGTTCCCTTTGCTAATCACGACGGGCTTATGAAAAACGCCCCGGCCGTTGAGAACAATTGCTTTTTGTTACCCGCTATTATGGAGCAGAACTAATGGAATTTGGTACGCTCAGTATTCAACAGTTGCTTTCAGGATATCAGAAG
Source organism: Bdellovibrionaceae bacterium UBA2466 (assembly GCA_002342225.1). GTDB lineage: Bacteria > Bdellovibrionota > FAC87 > UBA2466 > UBA2466 > UBA2466. Next base: position 24,121 of record DDPO01000109.1, read on the forward strand.
AAGGAGTTTAAACCCTCCGAAGTCGCAGCCTCTTTCTTAAAAAATATCTCTGATAAAAATGAAAAGCTTAATGCTTTTCTGCAAGTGCGCCCAGATGAGACTCTGTCTCAAGCGAGAGCTTTAGATGAAAAAATGTCGCAAGTTGAAATGTTGCCTCTTTTTGGAATTCCGGTTGCGATCAAAGACAACTTTTTAGTCCAAGGTTGGCAAGCGACGGCCGGTTCAAAAGTTCTCTCGGGTTATTTGTCCCCGTATACAGCAACTTCAGTTGAGAGATTGCAATCCATGGGAGCTGTGATTGTTGGAAAAGTGAATTGTGATGAATTTGCGATGGGCTCTTCAAATGAAAATTCGGCTTTTGGACCTGTGAGAAACCCTTGGGCTTTAGATAGAGTTCCTGGCGGCTCAAGTGGAGGGTCCTCTGCTGCAGTAGCTGCGGGCCTTGCAACAGTTTCCCTTGGAACCGATACCGGTGGATCTATTCGTCAGCCTGCAAGTCTCTGTGGTCTTGTGGGGTTAAAGCCCTCTTATGGTCGAGTCAGTCGATACGGCATTGTTTCTTATGCAAGCTCTTTAGATCAGGTGGGGCCGTTTTCTAGGACAGTTTGGGATTCTGCTCGCGTGCTTGAAGTGATGGCTGGACATGATGGCATGGATGCTACTTCAGCAAAAAGAGCCGTCCCACGATTTACAGAGGAACTGAAAGCTCCTGCGAAAAAAGCTTTTACTTTAGGTGTTTCACGTTCTTGGCTCGAGGGGGTTGACCCGGATGTCGCTAAAGCCTTTGATTCTGCGATTGAGTTTTTCAAGAAAATGGGAGGAAAAGTCGTTGAAATTGATCTCCCTCACACAAAATACGCGTTATCGACCTATTATTTGATCGCTCCTAGTGAAGCTAGCAGTAATTTAGCTAGATATGATGGAGTCCACTATGGATATCGAACTCAGTCAGCGAAAACGAGTGAAGAGCTTTACAGTAAGAGCCGTGGGGAAGGGATTGGTCGCGAAGTAAAGCTTAGAATTATGCTGGGGACCTATGCTTTGAGCGCGGGTTATTACGATGCTTTTTACCTTAAGGCCAACCAAGTACGAAGAAAGATACAAGAAGATTTTGAGAAAGCTTTCACTCAGTGCGACTTTGTTGTTTCGCCCACTTCTCCTAGCACCGCCTTTAAGCTTGGAGAAAAAACAGATGACCCTTTGAAAATGTATCTGTCTGATATTTTTACTCTTCCAGTAAATTTGGCAGGTCTCCCTGGATTGTCAGTTCCTTGTGGACTTGATTCCAACAACCTTCCCATCGGATTTCAAATGATAGGAAAACCCTTTGGTGAGAGCGAACTTTTTGCAGCCGCGCACCAGTACGAACAAATTCGCGGTGAGTTTCCCGTAGCCGACATGGCGAAAGGGAGAGGATAAACTATGTCGCTTGAAAAATACGAAGCAGTCATTGGTTTAGAAGTTCACGCGCAACTCATGACAGCGAGCAAGATGTTTTGTCGTTGTCCCAACCAATATGGTTCTTCGCCAAATACCAACGTATGTCCTGTTTGCACAGGACAACCTGGTGCTTTACCTGTCATCAACAAGAAAGCTATGGAGTTGGGTGTTCGAGCTGCGATTGCTTTAAATTGTGAAATACATCCTGAGAGTGTTTTTGCGAGGAAAAACTATTTCTATCCAGACCTTCCTAAGGGATATCAGATCAGTCAGTATGAAAAGCCCTTCTGTACTCAGGGGTATGTTGTCGTCCAACTAAAAACAGGAGAGGAAAAGAGAATTGGAATTACTCGAATCCATTTTGAAGAAGATGCTGGTAAATCAAATCACGAGGCCTATGGGACATTAGTGAATTTAAACCGGGCCGGTGTTCCGCTTTGTGAAATTGTAAGTGAGCCCGACATGAGAACCGCTCACGAAGCGGGGCAGTATTTAAGAGCTCTTCATAGCATTTTAAGATACGCCGATATTTGTGATGGCAATATGGAGGAAGGAAACTTCCGCTGTGATGCTAATATTTCTGTACGCCCCATCGGCACCGAGAAGTTCGGAACTAAAGTTGAGCTAAAAAATATCAACTCCTTTAAATTTGTTGAAAAAGCTATTGAATATGAAGTTCAGCGGCAAGTGTTTGCGATTGAGAATGGCGAAAAGATTATCCAACAAACTCGCAGCTGGAACTCAGCTAAAAATGTCACGGAAGTGATGAGAGAAAAAGAACAAGCACACGATTACAGATATTTCCCAGAGCCAGATCTCCCTAAACTGGTTTTTTCATCGTCATGGTTAGACAAAATTAAGAAAGAGATGCCCGAATTGCCTCAGCAAACTTCAGCGCGATTTAAAGCTGCTTTTGATTTGTCCGACTATGATGCTTCGGTTCTTACAAGTTCAAAAGAGCTCGCGAAGTATTTTGAGAGTGTTGTTAGTCATTCTAAAAACGGGAAGGCCAGCGCAAACTGGGTTATGAACGAGCTTTTGGGCCGTCTTAATGCGGTGGGCAAGGAAATAGATTTGTCCCCTGTTTCATCAACCCAACTAGCCGAACTTATAGCGAAAATTGACAGTGGGGAGATCAGCGGAAAAATAGCCAAAACCGTCTTCGAAGAAATGTTTGCGACAAGTAAAGATGCAAGCAGTATCATTAAGGACAAAGGTCTCGTTCAGATCAGCGATCCTGCAGCTTTAGAAAACGTTATTCGTAAAGTGATTGAGAGTAATCCTTCTCAATTAGCCGAGTACAAAGCGGGGAAAGTTAAATTGCTTGGTTTTTTTGTAGGCCAAGCGATGAAAGAGACCAAAGGACAAGCGAATCCGGCGCTTTTAAACGAGCTTGTTAAAAAATTCTTAGATAGCTAGTCAAAAAATAGGTTGTAGTGAAGTTTTAGCATGAGTCTTTTTGGGGGATGGAATGCGAGCACTGATCACTGGAATTACTGGGCAAGATGGTTCTTATCTAGCGGAGTTTTTACTATCCAAAGGATACGAGGTTTGGGGAATTGTACGGCGCTCCTCTTCAGATGCCTTTGAAAGAATCCAGCATATTAGAAATCAAATTCATCTTTTTGAAGCCGATCTTTTAGATCAAACATCACTTACGAGAGCTGTGGAAGCAGCAAAACCCGATGAAGTTTACAATCTTGCAGCTCAGTCTTTTGTGCCCACTTCATTTGTGCAACCTGTGCTCACTGCAGAGTTTACAGGGATTGGAGTCGCAAGATTATTAGAGGCTGTTAAAAATGCAGCCCCCAAAGCCAAGTTTTATCAAGCGAGCTCCTCTGAAATGTTTGGTAAAGTCGTTGAAACTCCTCAAACTGAAAAAACACGCTTTTATCCTAGAAGTCCCTATGGAGTTGCTAAAGTCTATGCACATTATCTGACTGTAAATTATCGAGAGAGCTACGGAATGTTTGCAGTTTCTGGAATTTTATTTAATCACGAATCTCCTAGACGAGGTATTGAGTTTGTAACGCGAAAAATTACAGACGGAGTTGCAAGAATAAAGTTGGGATTAGCTAGAGATCTAAGATTAGGAAACCTTGAAGCACAAAGAGATTGGGGTTTTGCTGGTGATTATGTTCGGGCTATGTGGATGATGCTTCAACGGCAAGAGCCCTCGGATTATGTTGTAGCAATGGGGGTTACCCATTCTGTGAGAGAGTTTTGTGACATCGCTTTTAAATCGGTCGGTTTAAATTACGAAGATCACGTCGTAGTTGATCCTGCTTTCTTTCGACCTGCCGAAGTAGATCAGCTTACAGGCTGTCCTAAAAGAGCCCA
>DDPO01000169.1:0-3258 GCA_002342225.1 Bdellovibrionaceae bacterium UBA2466
AGTGTACTCCCAAATATTTGCTTTATGCTTGTGGCGTACGAATTGCTCTTAATTGAAATTAAATAAGCCAAAATTCCGGGGGGAATATGAAATCGCTCATTGCGCTTGTCTTAATCGGATTCACTGTGCTTTCAGTGGTCTGGTATGAAGCTCAAACCCAGAAAGAAAATGTCGAAGCCAAAGATGCAGATGTCCTTGGGTTGGCCGCAGAAGTGTTTGAGGATGAAAAGACGCAGGAAATGATAAAAAAGGTAACAATGGAAATTGAGCAGGGATCTGAGCAAGTGCAAGACGAGCAAAAAGCAGCCAGCATTAAATAATACAAATAAGAAATCGTAGGTGGACTATGAAGTGTGCAATTGTTTTCACTCTTACTCTGATGTCATGGGGCGCTCTTCGGGCCGAGCAACACGCTCAGTCTGAAAAAATGCAGCCGCCGCATTATTCGGCAACCCATATTAAAAGATTCTCTAGTGCTATGACGAACGAATTTAGCCGCATGGAACATGAGAACGATAAACTCTACAAGGAGCTTGTAGAGTTGTTTCGACCGATTCAAGATTTGCCTTCAGAAAACAAAGAAAGAGCCATGGATGATTACTACAAGCTACTTAACAAAATAAAAGATCTTGCCAAAGAAGAACGAAGTGCACTCAGCCACTTCAATGATGCAAAGAAAGACATTGAAGAGAGTGTTAAAAATGGATTAGCAACGAAAGAGCAATATGACTCTGCAAACAAAACTTTTACAAAAGGGCTAGAGCATCTTGAGAAATACACAAAACAGCGAATTGAGATGACCGCTGAAATTGAGAACTTTTCTAAAAAACACAAGCTCAATGTCCTACAATAATCAAAATGTAATTCCTGCTCTTGTTTTCATTATTGCGCTCCCGATGTCGGGTAGGGCTGTTGGGTCACATCTCGATGAAAATACGTTCAATCGCGCTCTAGGAGAGACGAAAAGAGCAGTTAAAGCAGAAGTATCGCTCAGAGAATTAATCTCTCAAGAAGAACTCAATAAAGCCATTGAAATATCTTTGGAGAAGGATGGAACATACTCTGTTCGAGCCCGAGCCTCTGAAGAAGCTGAGAAAGTGCGTTCGCAACTCAGGGCTAAATTTGAAGGGGTTGATATTTTAACTTTAGCCTTCAATCATTTTGACGAAGAAGTGGAACTCTCGGTTTTTGATAAGCCCAAAAGTACCATCTCCAAGAAGACCGGCCCGTTTTTGGGGGCTGCAGTCATTGCGGCTCTTAGCATGCCAAGTCGAGATAGGTTTCAGGGGGGGAGAAGGTTGTTTTTGCGGGACCAGAAAAAACAATTTACTAGCCTCTCGTTGTTAAGCAGAGAAACCGAAACCGTTGAAGCTATTAGGAGCAATTTGAAAGCAGCTAAAGAGTCTGCAGATCATCAGAAAAATAAATTTACTTTCACTCAAAACTATAAACGGACTGAACCTCCTACCCAATTTTTCGAATGGGATGAGAACGATAAGCAGTATAAAATTGTATTCAATGAAACGGCTCGTTCACTTTGGGAAGATCGAGAAGCTGCGAGCAGAGCTTTGGAACACCCAACCGTGGTAGATAAGTTAAGAGAGACTAGGGCTCGAATGTCTCACGGAAAAAGCCCTGAAAAAGTGGCTGAGGAATTTTTATCAAGTGAGCAGATCTCTCCCATCGTATACCCCGTCTCAAAGCAGGGGCAGAGAGCTGGAATCTTGCTTAAGAGAGCTATTGTAAAATTTTTAAATGGAAAAGAGGATCCCAACCACCCTGAGAGCTTTCAAGTTTCCAAACGTGCTTTAGGCTACCGAGAACCGGTGGTAAGTTGGCCAGACGGTGATGTGGAGCGAGTGGCTTTTGTTTTTCCAGATGGCAACTCTGGTTTAAGAAGAAACACTGCTCGAAACTCCGGTATTTCAAGAATTCACAATATCAGTCGCCCCTCGCAAGCGATTCCAATTATCAAACAGATCCACGAATCAACAGGGAAACAGGTGGAAGTTTGTTTTTGCTCCCACGGCAGTCCAGGGATGTTGACGATGGCATCACCTTCTTCAGGGGAGGTCGACCTCTTAACTCGGGAGACTCGTGGGATGGTTTGTAGAGGGTACGCTTTGGGTTGTTCAGTGGGTGCTCAAGCTGAGAACACTTCGCGACCCCACTTGCTAAGAGAACTCTCAGTGGGTTGGGGAGTACCGGTTTCCGCTGTCGACCAGACTCTCTATTTAGATAATCAAAAATGGTATTTACAGGGTTCAGGTCGTCTTGTGACTGTCCATCCTAAAAATCAGGAAGTAGATAGTGATGCACTGATTGATCAAACGCCCGTTTGGAAAGTGTCAGATAGTCCCTTCAATGAAGTGACTCATTAACGAATTAGTAGGTTTTTCCAGTTAAATGCCTTAAACAGGCCGAAATCATTCCCATGCCTACGACGAAGCTATCGATGAAATGAAAAAGAGTTCCCACAAGCCCAAATACAATCCCTCTTGATTGGAAGAGAAATTGGAGCCAAGTGAATGTCAGAGCGAAGAAAATAAAGACAGGAAGAGAGCTCCAAAGAAAAGGTAAGCCCGTAACTAAACTCAATACTAGAAATGCAATGGACATTAAAAGTACTGGAATTGCGAGCTGAAATGAAATAGGCACACTCGTATAAAAATCTTGTCCCCATTTTCTAAGCTTCATGTGAGTGAGGGCTCTAGCACGGTCATAGTCGGTTTTTAGAATGGAGGTCCAAGTGTAGTGCTTTACGTGGGTCACCGATAATGCAGTGTCGATTCTTATATGATAGCCCTTTTGCCAAACTCTCTGCCCAAACTCAGTATCTTCAAGAAGGCTTGCCCCGGCATAGTTTTCATCAAATCCACCTACTTCTTGAAAAACTGTTTTTCGAATCGAAGCAATGCTCGTGTAAAAAAGACCCACTTTTTCTTTGGGGCACTTGAGATAGGTAAACCGCATCCACAGATTTTTTACGTTGCTCGCATGATTGGTGAAAGGAATGTCGCTATCAAGAATACCTACGACACCTGAAATTTCGGGATTGTGATAGTGATTTCTAAGCTTTGCTAGAGTGTCGGGTTTCACAATTACATCATCATCAGTAAAAAAAAGAATTTCATTTTTTGCATGTTTGGCACCGACGTTTCTAGCTCTTGCAGCCCCTATATTTTCTGTGAGGTTGATCACTCGACATGGGAAACGACTTGCCTGAGACGCTGTCTCATCTGTTGAAGCGTCATTGAC
>DDPO01000169.1:3353-16617 GCA_002342225.1 Bdellovibrionaceae bacterium UBA2466
GTGGGTATGATGACTGAAATAGGTAAATCAGAGCGGATCATGACTCTCTTTCTTTAATCTCTATTCGAATTCACAAAAAAACCTGAAAAGATGGTCTGGGTACCTAAAGTGAGAGCCAAGCACGAAGTAATAACGCATCTTAATTGAGAGGCTTTTTCTAAAGAGCCAAAGCCTAATTTTTGCCAAGCATGAATGGAAAACAGCCCTAGACCTAAACCTAGCAGAATGAGAAATCCACCTGTAATCGCTGCCATTTCAACTGTCATGAGAGTCAGTATTTTTTGGTTGCTCTTATTCGGAGGGAGAATCCCTCTTTGAATGCCGATACTTTCCGCAAAAATGGCGTAGATCATAGTTTGGTAACCGACCACAAGTGCAGAGGCTGCATAGATCAAAGTATGAATATCGAAATTCACTTTTCCGATTTGAAGAGGTCCCGTCATAATGAGGGCATAAAAAATGGCTCCCCAGAGAGCTAGAATTGAACCGGGATACAAAAACAACCAACGCGGACAGTACAATAAAAGAAATTTCAAGTGGCGCCAACCATCTCTCCACGTTCTTAAATGAGGCGGTCTGCTGCGACCATCGGGAGATAGAATGGTGGGAACTTCGGTGATTTTAAGATCGTTGAGAGTTGCTTTTACGATCATCTCACTCGCAAATTCCATTCCACGAGTTACTAGGTTTAAACTCTCAATGGCACTTTTTGAAAATCCTCGAAGCCCGCAGTGAAAATCTCCAACAGGGCTACCAAAAAATATTTTGCCAATTCGACTTAAGACCGGATTTCCTAAATATCGATGTAAGAATGGCATCGCCCCTTTTTGAATTCCGCCGCGAAAACGATTTCCAAGCACGAGATCATGGCCTTCGCGAAGTTTTTCAATAAAAGGCATTAGATTTGAGAAGTCGTAGCTATCATCAGAATCTCCCATGATCACATATCGGCCTTGAGCTGCTTTGATTCCACCACTCAGAGCTGCTCCATATCCCTTTTCCTTAACGTGGATTACTTTGGCACCGAGTTTTTCTGCGATTTCCTGAGAGCCATCGGAACTTCCGTTGTCAGCAATCAGGACTTCACCTTCGATTTGATGACTTTTTAAAAAACTCATCGCTTTGTGGATACAGGCAGCTAAAGTTTCTGCCTCATTTAAACAAGGCATAACAATGGAGAGTTCTGTTGAAGTTAAAGTACTCATATTTGGAGATTTGCCGGATTAAAAAAGACACTTAATTATAGCATTTCAGCGTCATTTCGGGAAAGTTTGTTGGCGAAGTAGAGGGTAAGAGCTATTAGAGCACAGATAGTGCTTAGAGTTAAAAGATAGAGCGAAGGCCCTTCAACGGCATATTTCACGTAGTTCTGATACTTTTGAAAATAGGTTAGGTTTTTGCCCCACGAGAAAACACTAAAACCGACAGGAGCCACATAGAGCAGTTTAATAAGGTCGACTGGATCTCTGAGGAGGTAGACATAGTGCAAAAGAGACCAATCATCGACCCATCGAGCCACTTTCCAATAGTTAAGAATCGTGAATGAGTGGGTGACGAAGGCTAAATAAACCTGCCATCCTGCAAGTATTTTGGCTCCAACTAAAAGTGATCTATGGGTCGATTTCGATAGTAATTTAACAGTTTCAACTAGGGCTGGGATAAGGCCTATTAAGCTTCCGATGATATAACGCCACGGTGGATTGGTGTAATCGGCTCTAAGCTCATTTAAAACGACAATGATAGCAATTTCTGAGAAGACCCAAACAACTCCAGCTCGAGCCAGCCATGATAGTTTTTTGAAATACAAAGAGCAGAGAATAAACCCAAGAATTCCTGCCGGAGCCGTCCAAAAGAGTCCCCAACTACCCATGAAAAGACCTCTCCACCATCGATAGGGCGAGAGTCGAGGCAAGAGGTCTGTAATAAATACACCATTATAACCTGTGACAAAACCAACATAGAGTGTGAAACCGAGAGCGATTAGAACAAAAGAAAAAAACAAAACCCCTAGCGTAAGTTTGATTTTTTTAGAAAGAAATTGGGGGTTCTCTCGCTGGAGGTCGATTAAAGCTCCTCCAATCAGAAGAAAAGCGGCGGGATCATTAATTCGAGTCGTATTTAGAAGCAATGCTAGTGAAAAAGCCCAGAGCCATTTTTGGTTTAAAATCGATAATAACAAAGTGGCCGATACCAACATTTCAGCGGCGACTGTTGTGAAAGTGAATTGCGTTAAAAACTCCAAAGCTGGAAGGTTTAATAAAAAAATAAGAGCCACTTTTTTACTATTGGAAAGGGATACTCCCATTTTAAAAAAGATTTTTTGAAGAATGATGAGGCAAAGCCCCCAAGTGAAAAAGGTTTGGAGCCCTATGATCGGCTCTAACCAAGTTGAAATAGGAACTTCTGTAAAGTGAGCTATCGTTTTTGCAACCCAGCCGGCTGGTATCCACTGAATTGCGACTCCGGGGAGATGAGAGGAGGAATAACAAGCGTGATAGGGGGTCAGGATAAACTTATGAAGCCATTCGAGATAACATTGGTCGTCGTGGATCCCTGGGTGTAACGCCCAGCGCCCTCTGAAAAACACAAGGAATAATGCGCTCATTGCTGCGAGTGCCCAAAGATAATTTTGTTTAAACTTTTGAAGGGAGCGCATTTCTCCATTTTATCAAGAAAGGGCCTTCGGAGGGAGCATTCTTTTTATTTAGCGAAATCGATTTTGCAAAGATAAAAACATCTTTTCAAAACCGTAATAAGAAACAAAGGAAACCACGAGGGTTGCCACCCAAAAAGTGGAAAGTCGTAAACTGTCTGAAAGTAATGAAGAGCTAAAGTGAGTAAATTGCAACCAAGGAAATTTAGGATAAAGGAAATGTCGGAACCAATAAATAACTGGACCGTGTAACAAGTACACTCCGTAGCAAAACTTTCCTGGAATTGTAAGAACAGGGTTTCGAAATAGTTTACGAATTAAACTTTTTTCTGGGAGGTTTAGCGCTAAAAACAGAAGTGCGCTGAAAGTTAGCCCCATTAGGCTTAAGCCGACGGAATTTCCTAGAAAGGGATAAGTCGCTCTTTCACAGAACTCAATGATAAAGATAAGAGAAAGTCCCAAAGTAAAAATAATAAAAGAGTAGAGATTTGAGTTTTTGTTCTTTTGTAGTTGGGAGTTCAAAAGAAACAGTGCCGCTCCAAAAGCAAGCGTGTCTAATCGAGTGAAAAACATAACATTGATGAAAACCGGGGAAACTGCATTCATCGTCAAAACGAGCCTTATTAAAAGAGAGAATAAAATAACAAGCCCACAAAATTTCAAAAGGCGTTCTTTCGTTAATCGTCTCACAATGGAAGGCCATACCAAGTAGAATTGCTCCTCAAGGGAAACAGACCATGTGCAGCCCAGAAAATTGAGAAAATAATACCCATAGGAAGCCATTTTGATATTGGAGAAAAATAGAATTGAAGCAATCAATTCTCCGGTCGGTATGGGGGGGACTGGCCATTGACGGAAAAACAATGGGCCCAATCCCAGAGTCATTACGAGGAGAAATAAAAGCGGTACAATTCGTAGAGCTCTTCGAAAATAAAAATATCGGACTGGGTTTCCTTTCTCTATGTCTCGATAAAGAATAGAAGTAATGAGGTAGCCAGACATGACGAAGAAAAGATCAACTCCCGAGTGGCAGAAAGCCATAAGGCGAGCATAAATGGAATCCATGATGTTATGAGAAAACACATAAGAACCATGATAAAAAATCACCATTGATGCTGCAACGCCTCTAATGCCATCAAGTTCCAATTGATGACGAGAAGCGACGAACGATTTTGCCGCAGATGCCTCGCAAGTTTTGCTCGAATCTAAAATCAGTGTTTCAGAGAGGTTCATTGTGATTGGGGTAGAGTTGAATGATGTGATTAAGACTAAGTATAGCTCTTTTGTGCTTTCATGGGATAGAATAGTTTTCAAGAGACGCGGGGTGTAAGTGCCTTTGATTTGGCTCAGGGAAAAAAATGGCTAAACCGTTTTTGATTTTCGATTTAGATGACACTCTCTTTGATTCTGAAGCTGCTTACGCTTATTCGCTGAAGTCCATTGGAATAGATCCGGATTCGACCGAGTATCAAGAGGCTCGTAAAATGGTGAAGAGTCGGCTCGGTGAAGGACACGTGAGTGCAAGAAATAGAATTTTGTATTTCAAACAGATGCTTGATCAAAGAAAACAGTATTCTCACTCTCAGGTTTTAGATTTGATGGATAAGTATGAGACTTGTTTAAGTGAGCACATCAAAAATCAGTGGGTCATGTTAGGAAGAAAATATTTATTCCAAAATAGGCTTAAGAATATACCCAAAGTGATCATCACCAATGAAAATTTAAGAACTCAAGTCATTAAACTCAATGCCATCGATCCTGACGGATCTCTGTTCCCTTACGTTATTACTTCGGAAGAAATGGGTAGAGAGAAACCCCATTTGGCACTTTTTCAGCAAGCGGCTGAAATACTGGGGGCGGAACCGAAAGATGGCATTATGGTCGGCGATAGTCTTGAAAACGATATCCATCCTGCCATTCAACTTGGAATGAGAGCATATCTTACGACAGAGTTCCGAAATTTGGGCCATCACCAAGATATTCCTAAAGAGATTCAAGTTGTAAATCGGCTTCAGGATTTGGAAAGATTGTTTCATGAGTGACCGAATAAAAAAAGAGTTGAGCCATCTTTGTCAAAAAGTGGGCACCCGAGTTCCTTTGTGGACACAAGGAGCTGGAGGGAACATCTCCATTAAAGATCAAGCCTCTTTGTGGATCAAAGCAACTGGGTACCGATTAGATTCTGTAACCCCCACATCCGGAATCGCGCAGGTGAATTTTAGAAAAATGGCTCAGGTTCTAGAAGAGGCCCGATGGAGTGAAGAAACGGCCGAACAGAATTATGCCGACCTGATAAAGGAGACAACTGCACAAGGTGCAGGTTTGGGTCGAGCCTCTATGGAAACAGGCTTTCACGCACGATTAAATTCTCCTTATGTGATGCATTTTCACTCGTTGGTTTCGCTGCTGTTGTCCCATGAGTTTAAAAAGGATAAAACTAAAGTCTCCTCGTGGTTAAAGTCCCAAACAGATTTGAGTTGGGTCATGATTGAGCCGTGTCGACCGGGGTGGGTTTTGTCGAAAAGAGTTTCAGGAAGTTCTTCAATCTATTTTTTAGAATGCCACGGAATCATTTTGCAGGGCGAAAATGGTGATATTCTTTCTAAATGGGCCGAGATTGAGAAAAGTTTTTGCCGTGATTTTAATTATCATGAGTTAGGTGAAATCCTAAATTCAAATGTCGAATTCCGAGAGATGTTTAAGGAATACGGTTTAAAAGCTATTCCCAAGAAATGCTTTTTTCCGGATATCGCAGTTTTTGAAGAGAGATTAAACCGGTGCCTTAAAAAAGAGAGTTCCGGCCTAGCATTTTTCCCAATAGAAACCATTGAAACAGATAGAGATATGGCAGAGCTTTGGCTTGCAACTCAGTTGCTTTATAAGTTTTGTCCTCAATTTGAAGAGTTCCCGTTTGAGATCGCAAGGGATTTGAAAAATCTCCCAACAGAGAAGTTGAGAAGACAGAAAGAACTCTCATATGGATCCTAAAATTCAATTACTCATCCCAATGTCAGGGCAGGGACGTCGATATCGGGATGCGGGTTATAAGGAACCCAAACCTCTGATACCAGTGAACGGGATACCCATGATTTCTCGATTGCTTGAGAATTTTCCCGAGAGTTGGACTACCGCTTTCGTGATGGCCGATAACCACCGAGACACTGAGCTTCCTGCACTGCTTTTTAAAGAACGGAAAAATGGGAAACAAGTTTTTATTGAAGAGCATAGTCTGGGACCAGGGTTCGCAGCTCTTAAAGGGTTGGAGTTACTCGACATCGAGAAACCCATTCTTCTTAGTTATTGCGATTACGCTATGGTTTGGGATTCAGCTCGGTTTTCCCAATTTGTGAGAGATTCCAATTGTGACGCTTGTGTGATTTCCTACCGAGGATACCATGCGCACTACCGAAGCCCGTTGCCGTATGCGTATTCAAAACTTCAAGGGGAACGAGTGATTGAGGTCAAAGAGAAGGGCTCGTTTACTTCTAATCGCGAGAACGAGTTTGCCTCATCGGGAGGGTATTATTTTAAAAGTGGAAAACTTCTAAAAGAGGCGATTGAGTTTCAGATGGCTCAAAAGCTTGAGCTTAATGGTGAGTTTTACTCAAGTCTCACGGTCGAGGCACTTCTTAGAATGAACCCACAAGCCCATGTTCGTGTTTTTGAGATACCCGCTTTTTTTCAGTGGGGAACACCCGATGATCTTAAAATTTTTGAGTATTGGGAAAGAACGTATAAAGCCTATAACCGAGTGACAGGCTTAGCTCGGCCCGAAGTTTCTCAAGTCCTCATGCCAATGGCTGGATTAGGAAGTCGCTTTTCAAAAGTGACTGAAGTGCCTAAGCCCTTTATCCCTGTTGCTGGAACTCCAATGTATCAGAGAGCTTTGGATAGTTTACCTAGAGCGGAAAAAACTGTGGTCGTTTCTTTGGAATCGGTGAAGAACCATCTCAGAACAAATACAGAGGATGTAGTGTTTTTAAAAAAGACACCACCGGGACAAGCTATCTCAACAGAAGCGGGGCTAAATCACATTGATCTTAAGAAAGATGTGTTTGTGAGCTCATGTGACCATGGCATTGTTTTAGAACCCTCTCTTTGGGCTGAGTTTAGAAAATCACCCGATTGCGAGGCCGCCATTTTTACAATCAAGGGTTTTCCGGGCGCAGCTGCACGACCTCAGGCGTTTGCTTATGTTGAAACTGATAAATTTGGAAAATTTCCCGAGGTCAAAAAAGTTTCAGTAAAAGCGCCTTTATCCAATGAGCCCACCAAAGACTCCCTGCTAGTGGGAAGTTTCTGGTTTAAAACGGGGGAAATTTTACGGTTTGGGATTGAGCAATTGAAGAAAAAAGAAAAGCTAGTCAATGGTGAACTCTATTTAGATTCGATTTTTGAATTGTTGATTGAGCAGGGAATCAAAGTAAGAGAAGTCCCGTTAGAGGGCTATTTGTGTTGGGGAGATCCTGAATCTTTGGCAGAAGCTTTATACTGGCACGAAGTATTTTGTGGAGTACGAATTCAGAAACGAGAACAATTTCCAGGGGTGAAATAGTCATGCTTGAGTTTCAGCTCGTTTTACCTTGTTATAACGAATCGAAATCTCTTCGAGTGTTGGTTGAGCGTGCTCGTAACGCAGCTATCGAAGCGGGATATGATTCTTCTCGGTTTAAACTTCTTCTTGTCGAAAACGGGAGTCTAGATGACTCGAGTCGAGTTTTAGAGGAACTTGAGAAGACAGACTTAGCTTCGTGGTTCACTAAAGTTATCATTACAAAGAACCAAGGTTATGGCTACGGTGTCCTGGAGGGGTTAAAAGCAACTGAGGCTCCCGTTGTCGGTTGGTCTCATGCCGATCAGCAATGTGATCCTAAAGATGCTTTTATTGCTCTACGCAAATTAAAAGATCACAAAGAGGGGAAGTGCCTTGTAAAAGGGGTGAGAAGTGGCAGGAATTGGAAAGATAAATGGGTGACTCACGTTTTTGAGCTTTTAGCCCGAGTCATTTTAGGTATTAAAACTAAAGAGTTAAACGCTCAACCTAAAGTATTCCATCGCTCCTTAGTAGATTCATTGAGTGCTGCCCCAAGAAATTTTGCCTTCGACCTGTATGTGCTTTACTGCGCGATAAAGTCTCACTATCGGGTTCTAACTATTCCCGTTTTATTTCCCCCGAGAGTTCATGGAGTTTCGAATTGGGCTTCGACGTTTTTAGGTCGATATAAAACGATTCTGGGTATGGTACAGTATATGTTCCAGCTTTCTAGAACCCAAGGACGAGTATGAGACAGCTTCTAAGAAGTCGCCTTTTTTGGTGGGGCTTGTTACTTCGTGTTGGTTTAATGCCCTTTTTTGGTTCTCTGTACTTAAAGGAACTGTTTATCCCGTTTATCGATACGGCGTTGCTAAATCCCAGTGTCAACCCTTGGTCTTTATCGCCCGCCCATTTTTTTCCATATGGGAGTTTTCTTTTTGCAGTTTTATGGCTCCCCAAATGGATAGCGTTTAACATGTTTGGTTTTATGAGCTTGGGAGATACCCCCTTAAGCTTAATCACCATGAAACTTCCACTCTTAGTAGCTGATATTTTTCTGCTTTGGGGACTCATGCGAATTTCTGGTGAGCGGCGAAAGTCTCTATTTCTTCTTTATTGGTTTAATCCAGTCACTATCTACATCAGTTACATTCATGGCCAGCTTGATGTCGTGGTGATGTCTCTCTGTTTTTTTTCTCTAATAACACTTATTCAAAGAAGGGTTTTAACATCAGCAGTTTTAATGGCCTGTAGTACGCTAGCTAAATTTCATGTCGTCATACTAGCTCCGTTTATTATTGCGTACTTGTGGCATAAGGATTTTGCAAAAAAGGCGGTTGTGAATATCACAACTTGGCTCTTGGTTTGGGGCGTTTTTTCGGCTCTAGGTTTCTTACCGGTTTATGAGGCTGGAAAGTTTTTTTACGCAAGTACAACTTCCCCCGAAGCGCTAAGAGTTTTTGCAGCCCATCTTAATTTCGGTTCAGGGCAAGTGATCTACTTAGGTGTTTGTATTGTGCTTGCAGTATTGGGGCGACTTTGTGTATCTGCGAAGATAACCGATCAAGGGCTTATTTTTGGGGCAGCAGTTCTTTTCGGTTCCCTTCTTATTGGGACAAGCTCAATGCCAGGTTGGTATTTTTGGGTTGTCCCCTTTTTCTGCCTCTTTTTTGCAACCTATCTCAATGTTTCGAGAACTCTCTTTTGGGGATTTCACATCATTTATTTAGTAAATTTTGTAGTGATTCCCAAGTATGGAATGAAATTCGGAACTTTGGTGCCCGGAGTTGTTTTCACGCTCCTGCAAACGTCGATGGCAGGTATCTTGATTGCCATTTGGAAACTTGTTTTAGAAGGAGAAACCCAACTGCAGGGTCGAGCCCGTCCCTTGCTTCTTGGAATTGCCGGTAACAGTGGTGCCGGAAAAAATCATTTGAGCCAGATTTTTAAAGATCTTTTCACACCCAAAAATACAGTCGTCGTGGAAGGCGATGATTACCATAAGTGGGAAAGGAGCCACCAAAAGTGGCAGGAGTATACTCACTTAAATCCCAAAGCGAACCATTTATCGACGATGGCTAATCATGCGCTACAGCTTGCGAAAGGAACGACTGTCTTAAAATCCCACTATGATCATGCGACTGGAAGGTTCACTGAAGCTAAAGAGATTAAGCCTACTAAAACTTTGATTGTGCAAGGGCTTCATACCCTTTATTTAAGGGGATTAAGATCTAAATTCGATCTCAAAGTTTTTATTGAGCCGCACGAAGTAGTTCGTTTTGCTTGGAAATATCAAAGAGATGTCAAAGAAAGAGGACATCAACCTCAAAAAGTGATCGAGAGCTTCCGGAGTCGTGAGAAAGATTCTATTCAGCACATAGCCCCACAAAAAGAATTTGCGGACTGGGTGATTCAGTACATTCCTGATAAAGAAATAACTCAGGAAGAGGTCATGGCTGGTGCGCCCATTAACTATCTTGTGCGTTATACGTTTTGGAATGATGCCCCGATAGGAAGACTTCTCAAAGCCCTGCAAGAAATTGCGGGGTGTCATATTAGCTTTGAAGTTTCTCCCAATGATATTAATCGAACACTCGTAGAGATTAAAGGCTGTCCCAGCGAAAATGAAATTAAGCAAGTAGCTAAAGCTATCTTTCCCAATTTGAGATCTATCACGAGAGCTTTCAAATCTCCCCACTGGCGAGGTGGGCTCGACGGATTACATCAATTGACAGCACTGACTCTATTGTCTGCTCTAGGCACTGAGGAATTCGCCTGATGAATCGCATTTTTTTAAAACATCGAGTAAATTCAATTCAAGATATCTCACAACTCGATAAAAAATGGGGTGTCGAGATTGATTTAAGAAGTAGTGTTCAAAAACAGGGAGCTTTGCATCTTTCCCATGATCCATGGGTGATGGGAGATGATTTTGAGCAGTGGATTAAAGAATACAAAAGACAAGCTATACAAGGCCCCATCTGGTTAAACACCAAAGAAGACGGTCTTGAGAGTCGAATTGAAGAGTTGATGGAACAGTATGAGATTCGGGATTACGTTTTCCTCGATACAGTTCTTCCGACGTTAGTGAAGAAGACTCAATTTGAAAGTAAAACTAGGTTTGCCATTCGATATTCAAAATATGAGCCCGAAGATTTTGTAAGTTGCTTTCTGGGTAAAGCAGACTGGATTTGGGTTGATTGTTTCCAAGGTGAGCCGGTAACCAGCGAGCCTATCAAAAAACTTAAAAATCATTTCAAAGTTTGTCTTGTGAGTCCGGAACTCCACGGAAAAAAACTGTCTGAAAATATCAAAAAGTTTGTAGAGCTGTTTGAACTTGCCGATGCGGTTTGTTCCAAGGAACCTAACCTTTGGGAACGAATAAAATATTAAATAGCGCGTTAAAAAAATCCCTTCATCATCCTTCTAAAGTTGTCGATAAAAACGGTAGATAGCCGCTTTTCGATCTCAAGGAGGAGATTTATGCGCTGCTTAAGCCTTCTGATCTTTTTAGGTCTTTTTACCATCACTTCTAAAACAAATGCATTTGATTCGAGATATAAAACCTTCTCAGAAAGCTCTGTAAAAAAATGCACATTGGCGCAGAGTAAAAAGCCCAGTGTGAATATTTGCATCACGGGGCAAGCAACTCCCGCAGATCTCACAAGAGCAAAACAGTGGGCTGCAAGAGCAAGTCTTACTTGGCTACGAGCCATGAAAGTATTAGACAAACAAGTGACTCGCCAAATCGTCTTTACTTGTGAAGACAAGCATTTAACTATCAATTTAAAACCAGGGGGAGGAACTTCCTTTGCTTCTCCGAGCGTGACAACGATCTATTTGACGAGACCCTATGGCACTTGGACTCATGAGCTTGGACATGCACTTGCGGGCCTCAGCGATACTTATCAAGGTGGAGCTGGTAAGTGTGGTAGCCAGCCTCAATCGCTCATGTGTTGGGGGGCTTATGGCCCAAGAGCCAATCCAGAAGAGTGGAGCACTCTTTGGCCCGACGATATCAAAGGTGTTCAGGCCAATTTCAAAAAAGTATTCCCTGGAAATTCTGAAAGCCCTGATTGGGCGTCATCAGTGGAGCTCGAGAAACCACTTGCTCTTGAAGAGCCATGGCCCAGCAAAAATCTAAACGACCCAGAGCCTATTTTAAAAGATGACCGAGTGGTTTTGATGAAAGGACCCGCTTCTGAGATTGATTACGACGAAGATACGGAAAGTATTGATCTGTAATAGTTTTTATTTAGGTCGGGGAGCGTTCATACGCTCGATGAGAAGTGCATGCTGATCGGGTGTTAGAAGGTTCGTAATTTCACTGCGCATTTGCTTAAATAACTCGGTGAGTTTCCCATACAATTCGGATTCTTTCTTAAGTTGATCTGGAGTCGAGGTCATCGCTTTCTCAATGACAACGCGAGCTGCTTTCCCTTCTAACTTCTTTTTTCGAATAGTCTCAAAAGCTTGGAGTTTGGCCTCTTTCTGTTTTGGAGAATAGATTTCCTCGATGGCCGATTTAATTTCTTTGATTTTGGGTGCATATTTAGCATCAATAGCCATGAGGGCTTTTCTTTGGGATCCTGTAGGAGGGATGCCAAACGGCATACGAGCAATTTCAGTTTTTAGCTCTCCTGTGTCTTCCCATCGATTCTGTAAGAAAAGAACGAGCCCAATAATCGAAACAACTGCAATGATAACTAAGATGATTTTTTGCTTTTTGGTCAGCATAAAAAAATTATCGCCCTCGTAAAGCGTTTTTTTGAGCCTCGGTTAGTACATTTAGAATTTCTTTTTGCATTTGGTCTTGCAATGCTCTTAATTCGGCTTGAGTTTTAGCCTGTTTTTCTTTTTGTTCGGCTGTTAAGCCCATCGCTTTTTCAATCGCTTTGGTTACTTCCGGCCCTCTTTCTACGTTAGCTTTTTTAAGTTTTTCTACCTCAGCAGCGCGAGCTGCCAGTTGTTTTGGTGTGATAATATTTCGTTGGATTTCTCTTAGCTCAATTATTTTAGAGGCATATTTGTCGTCGATGGCTTTTAATTGCGGTATTTGAGTTTCAGTGATTAAAATTTTGTCTGGAAATGTGATAAAGCGGGTCCCCAAATTCTCTCGAGTGGCCACAATGCCGCTAGGCTGAAGCTGTTTGTAAACGAAAAGAGCCCCCAAGTAAAAAACTAGGGCGCCAACAATTATAAGAACCGGTTTTTTTTTCATATCAAAATGGTAAACGACTTAGATCTCAAATGCAAATGGCCATCAACTAAAGCCCTTTAGGACTTTTTAAGCCTTTCGATTATCAATTCAAAATCACTGAAAGGGCGAGCCCCACTTAAACTTACTCCGTTGATGTAAAACTTGGGCGTGCCTCGTACGCCCAGTTTTTGACCCTCATCCATGTCTTTTTTGATGATCGCTTTCACTTTGTCCGATTTTAAATCGGCTTTTAGACGAGCCATGTCGACTCCGAGCTTTCGAGCTGTTCGATCGAGAAACTTTTCTTTTTCTGTTTTAAATGCTTCTTGATTTTTAAAGAGCTCATCGTGAAAGAGATAGGCTTTTTTGGAGCTTTGAAGAGCGATAGCTTCAAAATATTCTGCTGCCGGCATCGCAAGCGGGTGAAATGGAAGAGGGTAGTGTTTAAAAATAAACTTCACTTGATCGCCGTATTTTTGTTTAACTTCAGTTAAAGTATCAGCACCTCGTTTGCAAAAAGGGCATTCGAAGTCGGAAAAAACGACTATGGTGATAGGTGCGGCTTCTTTTCCTGAAATAGCCCTCGTTGATTCAATTTCAATCTTTGTGGGATTCTTAAATTCCTCTTCTCTTTGAGCAGCTTCCTGTTCACGACTGAGTCGCTCCATTGCTTGGCGTCCTTTTGCATTGATTCTTTGGAACGCTGGCGCAAATTTGTCGGCATTTTTTTCCATGGCTTCGATGAGAATATCTGGATCATTTTCTAGAAGGGTTTTTAGAGAATCCCGACTCGTGCAGCTTGTGATTAAAATGAGAACTAAAAGAGCAAGAAGATTAAGGGCGCGCATGGTGTGTGCCTCCATGAGGAATTGGGGTT
>DDPO01000013.1 GCA_002342225.1 Bdellovibrionaceae bacterium UBA2466
AGTAGCCCACCCTCCACAAACGGCCAGCGGATCACTCGGATGCGGGAGTGTTTCGAAAACTCCAGGCTCCCCGCTCCCCTTGCCCCTGTGCCTAAGAAGAGAACTTTCCAACCTGCCTCGGCTAGAATTCTGGATGAGTGCTCCAAAGGCGGATAACCGCCGGGATTAGTGTATTGCAAATAAAGAATTTTCTTCACTCAGGGGGAAATCTTTGTTCCATATTCCTACAAGCCACAAGATTCCACGTCCCGGTTTTGGGCAAATCACCTTTTAGCTGATGCAAACGCCCCTTTTCATCCAGAGATCCGAGTTGGAACCCAAGATCTGCTAAAAATCGAGGTGATTCACCGGCTTCCCCATAGGCGTTTTTTTCCGCCCAGTCGGAGAATTCAAAAACGATTATCACCCTTTCGTTTCTCAGAAGCGTCTCCCGACCACCTTGAAAGACACCGAGTTCGTGTCCCTCAACATCCGCTTTTATAAATCTGATTTCAGGAGTTTCTATTTTTTCCCAGAACTCATCAAGCGTTGAAACTGTGACATCTGTGGCGCGCCAGCCCGGCAAAGGCGAAAAGGTACCCATGCCGAATTTTTTATCAGGGGCTTGGTAAAAAATTTTTTTTTCGGTTTGCCTTCCGAGCGCAAGTTCATGGCAGGTGATTTGCGTAAAACACTGGGTGTTTTTCCGGAGATATTGAAAGATTTTTGGCGAGGGCTCAAAAGCATGCACCCTGCCGGTGGACCCTACCTGTTCCGCTATTTCTCGGCTGATCGCCCCTATATTTGCACCGATATCGAGGCATACATTTCCTGTTTTCACCTGTTGACCGATAAAACGGCAAAGCCCTGGCTCATAGCAACCGTCTCTAGCCAAATCCCAAGCCACCGGCTCGACGAGATTTGGCACAACAATGCCCCCAAAACGGGTAGGAATTTCACACTTTTCAGAATCTTTAGCTAAAAGAATCTTTGCCAACCGGTTTTTTCCACGGAAAGCGCAGGGCAACGCCTGCAAGAAAGGAATAAATACTTTATTTCGTATCTTCATCGTGTCGGTTGGGCTTTAAAGACTTCAGTACAGGAAATAAGGACTTTTAGGTCTTTTTGGTTTGCGCTATTAAAGGTCAATATTGCGTCAGGTTGTGTGGAAACATCAGTATTTTCTAAAAGCCCCATGCGTAGTGTGTGTTTGGGTGATGAACCTCCTTGGATGACGAGTGGCTGTATAGTTGCTTTATATTTCCGCTAATATTTCTCCGTATTTTTCGATCTTATTAAGAGGCAGGCCGTCTAATTTCCGCAAGGCGTAACCGGCATCTCTTAGGATCTTAATCAGGCTATCAGACCGGGTACCGTATTGCTCCCAAGCGTAAGGATGAACTTCGATAAAAATACACTTTGGCTTTCTTTTTGGATCGGCTAACAATCGATTAGCACCCAAAAGAACCTTCTCCTCAGCTCCTTCCACATCAATTTTCAAAACGTCAATTGTCTCGGAAGGGAACTGCTCATCCAAGGTACTGATCCGCACAGAAATCCCCCCATCAGCTTGCAGTGCCGCCTGACTCTCTTTTTCATTCATCCAAGCTGTCCCTGAACGCTCTCCAATGGCCAACTCCCGTACCTCGATTTTCTTTTCCGTATTATTGAGCTGTATGTTTTCTCGCAGAAGCAAAGCGTTTTTTGGCAACGCCTCAAAGACAATCACTTTCCCATTTTGAGGCATTCTTTTGGCACCGCAGATAGTGTAAAGGCCGATATGTCCACCAACATCGACGAATAAGGCGGCTTTGGATAGTCGTTTCATGACCTCATGCCACACATCTGGTTCATAAATCTCCGGCATAGAGGTCCAACGATAATTAACATTAATGGGGTCCGTACCGTTGATTACCCTCAAGAGACCTTTGGGGTATAGCACGGCTAGGAGCATGCGATAAGGGCCCCGTAACTTGGCCCATAGGCTTTCCCATTTTTTAAGTGGTGTCCGGTGACGAACCCACTTGGTAAATTTCTCAGCGAACCTCAAGATGAAAAGGTTTCCATAAACATCAGGGATTTTGGGCTATTTAAATTGTTTTGCCACAGTTTTTCTATTTTTATGTTTTTAGTCTCATTCTTAAGTGTTATTTGTAACTGGCATCAGGGCCTTACGAGGACAAAAAATAGACCGCTTCCACTGACGTCCCCGACTTTTGACTTTTTTTGGGACCATTTGCGCAACTCCTCTGGATTGTCATCGGAGGCGATATAGTGTTTTAGTTGTCCAAAGCCCCTTTTCAAAAACTCGTCGTTCAAAAGCACCGAGTGAACTTTGCCCCAACGGAGGTGAAAGGCTTCCGGGTCAGCTTTTCGAGCAGCCAAACTGCCGTTCGGGGTGTGCGCCAGAACCATTCCCCCCGACCGGACAAGCCGGAGTTGATCCCGAATGGTTTGCTCAGGGTTTGGGACATGCTCCAGCACATGGCACGAGTAAACTGCATCAAAAGCTCCTTCTACTTGGGGAATCTGTGTTGAGATTTCTAACCCGAGGTTTTTGCCAAACTCTGCTCGGGTGCGGGAAGGTTCGAAACCTTGAGCATCAAAGCCAGCCTTACAAAGTTGGTAAGTTGTATAGCCCCAATTCGCTCCGAAATCTAGTATTTTGGCTCCATCGCCAATCCCTAGGGCTCGAAGAATATTTATGTGGTAGTGGAAGTCTTTGGGTGAGCCGGCAAACTCTGTTTTCAATAATCTTGCCAACTCCTCTTGGGCTGGCAGTTCGGTGGTTAGACCAGGTTCGCTATATTCTGTTTGATAAAATTTATCCATTTGTTGTTTGGTTTCCTTAGGATGGCGAAAAAGGAGGCCACAATCTTGGCATGCATGCAGAACATGAAAGAATTTTTTGTCAACCTTGATGTTCGAAACGGCATTACAACCAGGACACCGATTTATTTTACCTAGACTGCCTGTTAAGCCTGAAATCAAATATTGCCATTTGTTTAATTTGCCTATTTTTTTTATATACCTTTTCACTTTTTTATTTTTTATTTTATCGAAGTTGTTTTTTGTTGGATATGTTCAAGCATTCTGCCTACCCGCTCGCTCCAATCAAATTTGCTGACCATTTTTCTTCTGAAGGTTTCGGATTTCATAGAAAGCGAGCTGCGCCTGTTCCAGATTTCTCCCAGACGTTTAAGAATTTTTGAAGTTCCTGCATCTGGGTTAATATCTAAGATCAGATTATTTCCGAACATTTCCCTAAACCTCAGATTGCGAGGTTCTTTACCGACCGCCACGGCGCCCGCGGCCACCGCTTCAAACCAACGGCAGGTGATGGGGCTCAGCCCTCCAGCCCTTTCCGGATGGGTGACTTCCACCGGCCAGCATACTGTGAACTGACTCTGGCTCATGTGCCATGCGTACTGCCGGTAGAGTTCTAAAGGATCTGCGGTTGGCGCAGTCCTTCCGTGGGTGGTGTAGTCGTAATAAATGGAGTGTTGGAGGCAGAATTTTTTGATGGCTTCATGCACCAATGGATGTCTTCGCCCGTAGGATGAAAAAGCAATCTCTTTAGAGTTTTTTGCGGGAAAATACTTCATCGAAACGGCCTGGTCGATTTGGTGCCAATTCCGGCCGGTAGTTTTCTTTAGTAGGGGCATCGCATCTTGAAACGAGGTAATGGGGATGTTCCACTCGGAACCGCTAAAGAGCCTGCCAATTCGTTTCATCTGAGTTGGTAGGGTATCAAAAAGATAGACTACGCGGTGAGGCACGCGCTTCCACGGCCAATCAAATAAATCCAACTCATAATTTTCCGGCCCCATCAAAACATGCCAAACAACATCAATATTTGCCGGGATCTCGATTCTCTTTTTTGGCAAGTATTTGCGTAGCACTTCATAACGTGTTCCATGTTGCAACCGTTTCCAAAGCAAGACTTTTCCAGCCAGACTGCTTTTCGGAATATATAACACCGTGGCTCCAGTTTGGCGCTGAATTTCATCTTCCAAACAACGTAGCATTCCATACTCCCACCCTTGATAATCTTGAGTCAGAATCAGGTGTTTAGGCTTTTTCATTCCTGAAACAGGATATCAATGTGACCGTTTCCGCTTGCTGGGTCTATTTCGATAAGACTTCCTTTTATTGGTGAATGTTCTACTTGTAGCTCTAAGAGATCTTCACAGATATCCAAATAGCGTATTAATGGATCAGCAATACTAAGCCAAAGGTAGTACTTACCGCGATAGAGTCTTGGTAAAAGGCATTTTAGGAAAAGTTTATTTACGCCTTTTTGTATTAATACTTTTTCAGTTAAGTCTAACCTGCCCTTAGATAAAAATGCTAAAGGACTTTTATTCGTATCAAGCAAGCGAGCCTCAATACTAATTTTCGTATTTATAACTGAATAAATAGTCATTTGTAAAATAAGGTTTTGGTTTTTTAGTTCTGCTTTTGCATTAGAAATAAACACCTCTTTTTTAGAATTGTTTTTTCTTTGAATTTCTTTTCCAGAATTCTGCTGTGCGTTGTAAGAGTTTATTACTTGTCTTATTTCCCCCCGCTTAGTCATTTTTCCTTGATCTAATAAGATCCCTTGCGAGCAAAGGCTTTGGACCACCCCCATATTATGGCTGACAAACAGGACGGTTCG
>DDPO01000038.1 GCA_002342225.1 Bdellovibrionaceae bacterium UBA2466
CAGTTGTCTTTCCAGAACCTGCAGCTGCTGTCACGACGATGGGACGGTCTAGGGTCAGAGCAGCTAATTTTTGCTCGTCGGTCATATTAAACATAGCCCAATCCTTTTAAACAGAACGTTGCAGATTCGCACCGAGGACACTCTTGAGGACTTGGCTTTGCAGAAAATTCTCCAAGACGAATTGCTTTTGATGTTTCTAGCATCTGAAGCTTGCCTGCATTTAAAACTTCTTCAAATTTGGCAGGGGGTAGAACATGTCCTCGAGTGAGTTGATTTTTAAGTTCTTTAGAAACCCACTGTTCGTCAAAGATTCCCCGACGCAATTCCCCCTTTTTAAGATCATAAAAAAGAACTCCCGAACAGGGCAGGGAGGTTTGTTCTCTCATCGCTAAAATATAGAGCAAAGCTTGGCAATGGTCGCCAGATGGAATGTGAGTTGGAGAGAAGTCAACAGCACCGGTTTTGTAATCGATAAGTAATTGAGAAGTCCCGTTTTGATCGATAACTCGGTCGATGGTTCCAATGAAGGTAAAGCTTTCGATTGTTATTTCAAATTGTTTCTCTAAACCTAAATTGCTTTGGTATCCAAAATCTTTCTTAAGTTGTTTTTCAAGAGATAGAAAGTGTTCTTTCATTTCTTGGAATTGCTGAACCATCATAGTGTAGATAGGGTTTGTTGAAACTAAATCAGGATCAAAGTTGGATAATACGTCTTCAAATATTTTAGAGAGAGGTTCCTTGGGATTGAGGAAATAGGCTTCCAAGGCGGCATGAACGGCTTTTCCGAAAACAAGAGGGTACTTTTCCTCAAGACTCTGCTCTGGTCGGAGTTTTAAGCGATGCCGAACTAAATATTTAGCTGGGCAAGCGGCGTAGGTCTCAAGCTGAGTCGCTGATAGTTTTGTCTCCTTAATGGGCAATTTAAGCAGTGGAGTTGCGCGATTTGGAATCCTGTAATTAGAGAGGGTTTCTGCTTCATTGAGCTCTTCTATAACGAGTTGGCTTGAAAAGAAGAGCCTCTCTTTTCCCACACCTTGGGAATGGTTCAACATCGTTTTTAAATACTTTCTATCTGTCGAAAGTCTTGGGATTTGAAATCCGCCGTTCATGAGAGTGAAAAGTTCAGGCTCAGTGAGAATGAGTTTTTCCTCTGGGGAAAAAAAGGTTTCATCTACGTAGCTCCAAAATGAGAATTCCTCGAACAGGGGGAGAGATTGAAAAGGGAAGACGAGAACTGAGTTGTTGTCTGTAGCTTGAGATGGACAAAAAAGGGACGTAAAAGGAACTCGGAAATGGTTTAGACACGACTCAAAATAGAGAAGAGCGTGGGGCGCCCCTCCGAAAGCTACAATTTGTCTTTTGTTCGATGATAAAAAGGTTTTAGAAATGTTGTGAGCGAGCTCTTTCAAAATGTGAGCCGCTGAACCTGTGATGGGTTTTTGAGCGGATACAGTGAGATTGGGAGCAGATGCGAAAAGTTCCCAGAGTTCAATAGGCTCACATGTGGAATCTTGAAAGTATTGATGACTTTTTGCCCACTCAGAAAACAAAAAAGTAGAACCACGGCCTTTCACAAAGACTCTGGGAACTGCAAGTGGATCTAATTGTTTCTCTTTGAGCTTTTCAATAGCCCTCCAATAAGCCTCCGCCAGATCATTTCTTAAGGGGGAATCCAGATAAGCGTACAAAGAGTTTTTAAGAAGATTGTTTTTAGGAGTCGGGTAGAGCAAAGAAAAACAGAAGTCGGTTTGTTCCCTTGAAATAATTAAAGACAAACGGAGCTGTTCCAGCGTTTTTAAATATCGAGCAAGTTCTTTTTTATCATCCAGTGTTAAAAAATGAGCTAGCTGTTGAAGTCGCTTCTCTCCGCTTGAGACAGAGATATTTGTTTGTTCTAGCAGCAGGTCAGAAGCAAGCTTGACTGAACCCTTTTGCCCGGGGAACAGATGTGTATAAAGATCGTAATGGGCTTTGCTTTCAAAGACTATCTGAGCGGGCGTTGACATGAATTTAGCAATAACACTATTTTTAGGAGTCGAGGAGAGTGAGTGTGGAAAAAGTTATTTTGGGTTCAGGGGTAGTATCTCTTTGGATGCGCCATGCCAGATCGTTAAAGGATCGTAGGCAAGTCACTCAAGGATTGATTCAGCGTCTTAAAAATGAGGGGTTTAGTGCAACTGAGTTAGATATGGGAGACAATTTCAAAAGAGCAATGATTGCTTTTTGTATCTGTTCGGGGAAATCTGAAGTTGTTACCGACCACCTCGAAAGAGCAAAACGAATTTTTATTGGGGAATTTGAAATTGTTCATGCCAAGACTGAGATTTCTGAGATGGAAACTGAATTTGAACTACCTTTTATCGATGAGTAAGAAGAGATTTTTTTAAGGCTTCCATTTCAGGATCGACTGGAATACCAAACCATACTCTCCAAATGTCTGTGACAAGGCTCGAGCCTTTTTCTTGAATGGATTTGTCATCGGTAAAGACAAAGATATGTTCTTTGTCATCGGTTGGGATTTTGTATCCTGCTAAGTAGACCCGATCGCCAGCATCTAAGTAGTATGTTGTTTGTTCTCTGAGGGCTGTGATTTCCGGAGAGTATAAATTGACATGATTTACATCCAAAGCATCATCAAACTCGGCGCGGATATCTTCAGGGGTTACATTTTGAATCATCTGCAAAATCATCAATCGATTTCTGGCTCCACTAAGACTTTCGACAGGCGTTTGAGCATTGAGTACAGCGGGATTATCGAGATAGTGAATAGCAACGTAGGCATTCACTTTAACAATAGCCAAAAACTTTTGCCTTAGTCCCTTTCCACTGAGGGAGAGTTTCACGATCTCCCCAGTAGGCAAATTTACATGAGCTTCGGGATATATATTGATAGATGTTCCCCCAACCGAGTATGGAGTTGGAGTTCCATGAAAAGAAACTACATTTTGTCCTCGAGCAGAGTTCAAAACTCCCAGTGATAAAAAAAGAGCTAAAACAACGGTGCCGTACTTAGATGATAATGTGTTTGTCATAAGTCCAATGATATCCATAGTTTTTAGGACGACAAGCGGAAGTTTGGAAATTCGGGGTCATTCTGCCACCGATAGGGTGATTATTTCAGATCTGAATGAGGGGGATTTTATGTGGAGTCTTGTTTTAGGCACGATCTTGGCGATTCAAAAGGGCTAAGAACTTGGTCTGCTATCTGCAATCTCTCCCAGCCAAGGACTTAACTTTTTCAAGGAGGATGAAAGTGAACGGGTTAAAGAAATGGATTGGGTTGGGAATAATGATTCTGCCGCTAGCACTGGCGAGGGGAGAGTTTCACTCCCCCGGGGGAACCGTGGGGAGATTGATCCATGAGTCTCAGGAACTAACCCAAGTCGTGAGATATGTGGGTTTGCCCTTTCAGGTTCAGCAAGCAGTTGATCAGTTTAATTTCGGTGTCTACCAGTTGGCTGATTGTGTGCGCATGACCTGTGGAGGAAACATGCAGTTTATGGGAATTCCTCAGCAATGCGGACAACCACTGCACATGGCGCGAAGAAGTTTCATGATAGTGGAAAGATATTTGAGCGGTGGGGCTTTTCAAATCCCGCAAGTTTATCACTCCTTCATGCAGACTCGAGATGCCCTCTTGAGCCTACAAGTGATGGGTTTTCCCGGTGGGCCGGGTCCCTATCCCAATCCTGGGCCTTATCCTGGACCTTATCCGGGCCCTGGGTCTCAACCCGGTCCTGGACCGCAACCGAGGCCCTATCCTTACCCTAGACCTCAACCAGGTCCCAGACCTTATCCCGGCCCAGGATGGGGGTGAAGCAAGTTGAAATAGGTCGATGAGGAGAGCTTATCCTTTCTAGGATAGGCTCTCTGTTTTTTCTTTCAGTTCTAGAACATCGCCACGAATCTTATTCACTATCGATTCCAATTCTTTAAATTCATCATGTTCGGCAAGACGTAATTTGTGGCTCCAATCGCCCCGAGAGTAAAGAATAAGTTGTCGCTTGAGAGTAGCAACAGGGGAAGTGAGTTTGCGAACCATGAAAAAGGCTGAAATAAAAATAGCGAAAATTGAGAAAAGAAAAAGAATAAAGAGCCATGTTTCTAAAATCTGTTGTTCATGTCGAACTATTTGAACCACTTGAGCACTCACTCCCAATTCATCACCCATAAAGAGGTTGTAGTTGCGCTGAATAAACCAAGCCATCACAAAGATCATGACGAGCGAAGTAAAACCACCGGTCAAGGTGAGGTACATGACATACTTTAATTGAACAGGGAGCGTCTTTAAGTTCCGCCCACGTTTTAAATTAACTGAATGGGTATTTTCATTGGGCATAGACCTTAGGATAGCAGGATTTCGCCGATTTGAGAAAGAGTCTCAAGGTCGTGGATCTCTTCTGATCTTTTCTCCAAGCATTTTAGAGGAGTTTTTCCTATCGATGTTTCAAATCGAGATAACCAGTATTGCTGCTGAGTGGCTAAGCTGTAACGATAATCGAGAATTTTTTGAATCTGCTCTCTACTTTCTTCAGATAGATCGGAGGTTTTTGTGAGCTCTTTCGGGAATTTTTTTTCTAGGCGATTGAGAATAACTCCAGCAAGTGGAA
Source organism: Bdellovibrionaceae bacterium UBA2466 (assembly GCA_002342225.1). Taxonomy (GTDB): domain Bacteria; phylum Bdellovibrionota; class FAC87; order UBA2466; family UBA2466; genus UBA2466. The sequence goes on from DDPO01000038.1 coordinate 4,611, forward strand.
TCCCTTTTTCTTTGAGAACTCGGCTAAAGTCACTCGATTCGTTAAAGCGTACTTCGCTTGGGTAGGAGACAAGAAAAAAACCTGTCGCTTTACTTTTGAGTAATTGAATCACTTCAAGATTGCGATCTCTAAAACCGGTGTGCATTCCTTCGAGATCATCCATGACTTGAGCTAAAGCACGGAAAAAATCGCTTCCAAACAGTTTTTCCAAAAGTTTCATGGCCATTTTGGTGCCTTGTCTGAATAACGAAAAAGGGGTGTTGGAACTCTGAAACCATCGCAAAACCGAGTTGTCCATGAAATCGGCCAGTTTTTGTGGGGCATTGAGTAAATCGAGAGCATTTTGCGATGGGGGGGTGTCCACCACAATTTTATCGAAAGAATTGTCTTTGGTGAATTCAAGGAGTCGTTCCATTGCGGCGTATTCGTGACTCCCTCCAAGGCTTTCAACCATAATTCTATAAAGCCGATTGTTTAAAATTTTATCTCTTTGTGTTTCTGAGTTCGCAAAACGAGAGATTACTTTGTCAAAATACCGTTGGGTATCGAGCATAGATGCAAAAAGTTTGGGCTCTTTAATACCTTTTAAGTTTACGGGCTGTAAATCGTTTGTGAAATTTTCAAAACCCAAAGCTTGTGCAAGTCGTTTTGCAGGATCTACCGTAAGAACGACGGTTCTATAACCTTGTAAAGCAAGCTGAGTTCCTAAAGCTGCAGCTATAGTCGTTTTTCCGACGCCTCCGGGGCCTCCGACAAGAAAAATCCTTTTCTCTTTCCAAGCTTCTGTCACTTCTCCTCCATGTGAGCGGCTATCTGTTCAATAGTCTCTTTGACAGCTTCTGAAGAGAACTTAGGTATCTTTTTTACAACTAGGGGCATTTTTTTTGCTTCTACTAAATTTTTGGCTTCGCGTTCTAATCTAAAACGGTGATCTTCGAGGCATTCTCTAATACTTTTATCAAGAGTGCTCGGTATTTTGTCGGGGACTTTTAAATCGGGTGTACATTGGTTGAGCCACAAGAAACCTAAATGAAATTTTCCTAAGCCCATCAGGTGTTCGACAAACTGTCCACTCTCAACCAACGGCATTTCTTCCGGAAGCGTGACGATGTCAACTCGAGTGTAGGGATCGACAAACATGTCACAAATATTTCCTGCTTGCCTGTGGACAAACCCTGTTGCAAACATTTTTTCAATTCCCATCGGAGATTTAAAGAAAGACAAAGCATGACCAGTGGCCGGAAGATCGACGACAAGAGTATCTTGTTCCCCTCTATCAAAAAGGTCCCACACTTTTCCAGCAATAACCGTTTCGGAAAGGCCGGGGGCGACTTCGATAAAAGCTTTCAGTACTCGATTTTCAAAAACGGCGTCAAAAAATTTTTCGAACTTGAGAGTTTTTAAAGCATACTCTTTGAAACAGGCAGCCGCTTCTAACTGATGCCAAGTGATACCTAGTGATTTTAAAGTAGTGGGTTCTGAAAAGCTTTCGAAAGGGCTCCAGCTGATGAGTCTTACTTTTCTTTTGTTTCTAGAGAGTGTAAGAGCCGTCGCCCAAGCTACGGCAGTTTTTCCGACTCCGCCTTTACCCGTTAAGAAAATGACTTTTCTTTTCAGTGAATCTTCAAGAAAGGATTGTGAGTTTAAGTGTTTCACAGCTAAAGGATCATACCAGCGCAGAGAAGGACTTTCGACCCCTCGATTTTGAAGAAGTTGTTACGTTTTTAGTTAGAGGCAAATCAGGTGATTCTTCATCCAAGTGAGACAAAGTGATCTCTAAAACTCTTTTAGAAAAAAGTAATCCTGCGTGCCCCACTCGCGATAAATGAATGTTTCTGACTCCCTCCCACCAAGTGCAGTCTTTGGGTCGAATTACGATATCGAGATCCCCCGATACTGCCACGGCTCTGGTGTATTTCGGTGGGGGGCACTGGTTTAAAAGTTCGATTGTCCTGCTTTGGGGAGCCAGTTCTCTAATGTGCGGTATGAGGGAGTATTTAGACCATTCAGTTCCCCGATGGGGGGTTCCCAACGTGATAAGGTTTCTTACTAGCCCATCTCCCCCTAAAAGCTGAACAAAATATCTAGCAATCATTCCCCCCATGGAGTGGGCAACGATATCGATTTGGGGTACTTGGAACTTTTTGACGAGTAATCTCGATTCTCTTGCCACTTGTTCGGCAAGTCGCGGGATAGGATGAATACTGGTTAGAAGATTTACTTCTTTAAAATGACGAAATCCTTTGGAATAAAGGCGCTGTTTGAGCCATGCGAAAGTACTTCGGTTATGGAAAATACCATGGATAAAAAGGACAGGTAGTTTTGGCTCGTGGCGTCGCATAGAAATCGTAGGCAAAGTGGGTAAAGACTTGGAAATCAGGCCTAGAGGGTAGAGTTCGTAGGTCAAAATAGAGGCCGCAGATTCTCGGGCGATATCCCATCCCAATCGGGATGCTGTGTGAATGGAGTGTTTCCGCTTCATTTTGAATCAGCTTTGACCTAAAATCTTCGTTTGGCAAGGTGGTCAGCGAAAAAGAGAGTTATCCTCATCACTTTGCTAGGTTTTCTTTGGCGGATTTGACCTTGACTTGGAAGCCTAAGGAAACGATAAACAGGGGCGTTAAAAATAGTAGAAGTTGAACTTTTATTCATGGTGGTCACATATGCCAACACCTAAATTTCCCGAATCTGAAAATGCCATCACACGAAGGGATTTTTTCAACTGGGTCGTAGTGGGCTGGGCCGGTTTTGCAGCAGCCATGGGAGGATTTCTCACTGCAGTAGGGCGACTCTTCTTTCCCAATATCACTTTTGAACCCCCTCAGCAGTTTAAAGCTGGGTTTCCTGCGGAGTATGCCGTTAACAAAGTGGATGAAAGATTTAAAAAACGTTACGGGGTTTGGATTGTCCGAAACGAACGGGGTATTTTTTGTTTGTCCACAGTTTGCACTCACTTAGGTTGCACCCCAAATTGGCTGGAGGGGGAAGCTAAGTTTAAGTGCCCTTGTCACGGAAGTGGTTTTTATTCGACCGGCATCAATTTTGAGGGACCCGCACCACGTCCACTTGAGAGATATAAAATTGGTCGATCCGAAGATGGCCAAATTTCGATTGATAAAAATGTGAAATATCAATTTGAGAAGGGGCAATGGAATGACCCCAATTCATTTTTAGAGTTAGCTTAAGAGGGTAGTATGGCATCATTTAAAGAGTTTTCAGAATCGATCACGAAATCCCAAGCGTGGAAATCTATCTTTCGTCATGGAGCCCCTAACAATGCTCGAAACCGAGTGCTAGTGGTTCTAATGAACGTGTTCCTGCATTTGCATCCTATCCGGATGAAAAAATCCGGGGTTCGAATGAGCTTCACTTGGTGCATGGGCGGTTTGACGTTCTTCCTGTTTCTTGTCGAGACCGTGACTGGGGTTCTTTTGATGTTTTATTACAGACCCACGGCTGAATTTGCTTACATGGATATTATCGCTCTACGGGAGCATGTTCCGATTGGGATCATGCGAGAAGTTCACCGTTGGGGTGCTCACTCAATGGTTATTACAGTTTGGCTCCACATGTTCCGCGTGTTCCTAACAGGATCCTACAAACCGCCTCGTGAATTTAACTGGGGCATCGGAGTTATTCTATTAGTGTTAACTTTGTTATTAAGTTTCACGGGATACTTACTTCCTTGGGACCAGTTGGCTATTTGGGCTATCACTGTGGGTTCTAATATGGCCCGTGCTACGCCCTTCCTTGGACACGAGGGTCCGGGGGCTTCATTTATTAACACTGTCATGGGTTTTGATGTCGTTCATGCGGGCAGTGACGCTAGGTTTGCGCTCTTAGCGGGCCGATTGGTCGGTGAGGCCACACTTTTAAGGTTTTACGTACTTCATTGTATTTTCATTCCTCTAGCAGCAAGTGTTTTAATGGCGATTCACTTTTGGCGCGTGAGAAAGGACGGGGGCATTTCAGGGCCTCTGTAAATCAACATGGCATTCATCGGAAACTTTTTAACTTCGGCGATCAATGCATTTTGCCAGCCGTCGATATTATTCACTGTCTCATGCATACTTTTCTATTTTGTTTTTTTTCGATGGCGCGAAAAGTTTGGTGAGAAAAAGTCACTGTATTGGATGGAAGGCTCAATGGCCGTTTTCATCTTGGTTAGTTGCTTAAACCCCACATTTAGGGATGTAGTAACCAAGCCTGATAATATTCCAATCGTGGGAATGTTGTTTCTAGTAGTCTTTTTCACTTGGTTAGCCGTGCATAAAATGGTGATTAACGATCGGCTAATCGATCAAGGTCTTGATGTAGAGAATAAAAAAGAGGCTAAAGAACTTGTTTTCACTTGGCCCGACCTTGTGTTCAGTGAGTTTATTTGTGCCATCATTGCATGGTGTGTTTTGTTAGTTTGGTCGATTGTTCTTAAAGCTCCACTTGAGGAACCCGCGAACCCGGTAGAAACTCCTAATCCATCCAAAGCTCCTTGGTACTTCTTGGGGCTCCAAGAGATGTTGGTTTATTACGATCCTTGGCTTGCAGGGGTTGTGTTCCCGACTCTGATTGTGGTGGGACTTATCTTGATTCCCTACATCGATATCAATCCTAAGGGTAATGGGTATTACACTTTCAAAGAACGAAAGTTTGCAATCACGTCGTATCTGTTTGGATTTCTCATTTTGTGGATTCTATTGATCATCTACGGAACCTTTTTAAGAGGTCCCAACTGGAACTTCTTTGGTCCCTATGAAGTGTGGGACTTGCACAAGCTTGAAGTTCTTAAAAATATCAATCTTTCCGAATACTTATTTAGAAGTACAGGACTTAATGGCGGAAAACTTCCAGACAATCCAATAGTTAGAGAGGGTTTAGGAATCGTACTGGTGATTGGGTATTTTGTTTATGGTACCATCCTGTTGCAGAAAAAATGGATGAAGGACATGTACGAGAAGATGGGCAAACCGAGATTCTATATCTTGGCGGGTCTTCTTCTTTCGATGGGCGCTTTGCCCATCAAAATGGTGCTTCGATGGCTGATCAACTTGAAATACATCGTAGCGATTCCCGAATGGTTTTTTAATATTTGAGGGATTAAGTTATGGCCAACAATGCTTCAGATGATAGGTTTTATAAAGGCAATACGCTAATCAAAGCCTTCGCGATCTCTAGTATCGTGATGTTAGTTTTCACGTTCTGGATGGTCCTCGATGATTTTGGTCGTGAGTGGAAAGGCTATCAGAGTCAGTTCATGGCTCTTAAGGCCAAAAAATACCAAGAGCAAATTGATGCGGCCAAAGGGCAGATTGATGAAGCTAAACTCAAAGAGGCCAAGGACAAATTAGTTCAAGCTGAGCAAGAGATAGAAAAACGCTCGAAAGATGAAAGTAAGCTTGAGAAAGAGCTCACCGACGCCAAGACCCGCATGACCAATGCGACTGTTAATTTCCAAGGGGAAAAAGCGGAGTGGGACGTAGAGAAGTACCAGCATGAGGCGAAATATGGACACAAAATCGCCGAAGGTCACATGGAGTTGACGGACCCCAAGGCCAAGAAATCTTACGACAAGCTCATGAAGCATTGGGATGAGGTCCAAAAGCTTCGAAACATCATGAATGTAAAAACTCAGGAGTTTGAAGCCAAACAGGCAGAGCAAACTGCTTTTATGTCTGCAAAAACCCAAGCGGAAAAAGATATTAAAAATCTTCGTGCTGAAGTCGAAAGACTTGAAACTGCCAAAGAGGGGGCCGAACTTACGTTGGCTAAGCTCCTTAGGAGTGCGCCGATTTTAGACATGGCCAGTCCTACATTCCGCTTACAGCAGATTGTATTGCCCACGATCCGTGATGATATCTATTTTTCACAAGTTCAGAAAGTTGACCGATGTACGACTTGCCATTTAGCGATTGATCTGCCCGGTTTTGAGAAAGAGGCTCAGCCTTTTAGAACCCATCCGAAATTAGATTTAATGCTTGGAAGTACTTCGCCACATCCAATCGACAAAGTAGGGTGCACGGTTTGTCATGAAGGTCGTGGAACATCGACTGAATTTTCTCGAGCTGCTCACACCCCAAGAAACGAAGAGCAGAAAAAGTCTTGGGAGAAAAAATACCACTGGCATGAGCAACATCACATTATCGAAAAGATGATCCCTCTCCAGTACACCGAGGGCAAATGCCGTGTTTGTCATAAAGGCACAGAATATGTACCTCGAGCTGAAAAGTTGAACAAAGCTGTCCAAACTATTCGAGGCGCCGGCTGCTATGGTTGCCACCGCATTGAGGGATGGGACCACATGAGAAAACCCGCACCTTCTTTAAAGAGGGTGAAGGGGAAACTCAGTCGTGATTGGATTGTAAAATGGGTTCGCAAACCACGTTCTTTCAATCAGTGGACCCGAATGCCAGCACAATTTCATCAAAGTAACATTACTTCCGATGAGTTTACTCAGTATCAAGAAGCAGAGCTCAATGCTTTAACCGATTACATTCTTGAGGAATCGGAAGAGTACAAGCCAAACTACTACACAGCTCTTGGTAACAAAGATCGAGGTAAAGAGTTGTTTGGTCAGGTAGGTTGCTTGGGATGTCATCAGGTCGATGATTTTCCAAGAAACCATGGACGATACGGACAAGCCCCCGACCTGAGCACCGTTGGCAGCAAAGTTTCCAAAGATTGGTTGACCACTTGGCTTAAGAATCCCAAGCATTATTGGCAAGGAACTGTGATGCCGAGCTTGCGCTTAAGCGATGGAGAGATCGGGGATCTATCCGCGTACTTACTCAGCAAGCGCAATGAAGAATTTGAAAAATTAGACACTGGCAAAGCAGATCTTGAATCTCAGAAAAAAGTTTTGAAGCTTTATTTATTAAGAGATCCCAAAATGGCGCCTGCTACAGAAGCTAAAGTGGATACTTACATTGCCGAGCTCAAACCCCACGAAGTTGTGAGTAAGTTGGGTAAGTTTTCGATGACTCGTTATGGTTGCTATGGTTGCCATGAGTTTAAAGGTTTTGAAAAAGCTCAAGGTACAGGGGTTGAATTGTCGGATTGGGGTAGTAAACCGACCAACAAATTGGATTTCGGTCTCCAAGAGATGGAGCACACGAATTACAACTGGGCCCACGGTAAATTGACTAACACTCGTGTCTGGGACAAAGGGGTTGTGAAAGAATACCTCGACC
>DDPO01000063.1:0-6676 GCA_002342225.1 Bdellovibrionaceae bacterium UBA2466
TGTTAGTCTCCATTGTTTTGTGGTTCGGCGCGCTGTTTGGCCTCGGGTTCTGGTTTAAACTAGAGGTTTTTCCTCATCAATCCGAAGCTCATCGGCCCACTAGCTTAAGTCTAGTCCTCTTTTTGGGGCTATTCGCAGCTGGAATGTTTTCAGTTTTGATCAATTATTTTATCCCCGTTTCCATCTGGGTCTCAGGAGTTGTCCTCATGTTTGGGTGGGGACTGACGGTCCGGTATAGAACCGGTCTGTACTACTTGGTTAGTTTAAATCGCTTTAAGTTAGTGGGTCTATTTGTTTTGATGGTCTCTTTGATTTCAGTGGTTTCCTTCTACAATGTAGATACGGGTTATTATCATGTGGCCAGTATCGCAATGAATCGTGAGTTTGCAGTGTTGCCTGGCGTCGCGAATTTGTTTGGACCTTTTGGTCATAACTCGGTTTGGTTTCTAATCGAGAGTCTTTTCACATTCACAAGTGTTGGTTCTGCTGACACGTTCTCGCTCAATCCTTTGCTCGCCATTTTGTTTTTAATATTTCTTGCTGAAAGAGTTGGAATCGCAGATCCAATGAATCTCGTTTTTATACTGGTTTCATTACTGTTTTTAAATCAGAGCTTTATTTCGATTGGTGGTGTGACTCCTGATTTTCCATCCTACGTGTTGGGAGCGGTTGTCTCATGGTTTGCCCTTGATTCCTTTGCCCAAGGGCGGGGTGTAGGCACTATGGAAAAATGTTACGTTATCTTACTAATGGTTTTGGCTGTTACAGTTAAAATTTCAAATCTTTTAATTCTTTTTCCTACTTTTTACATTGTGGGTACTGATTCATCGGGCCAATGGTCGATAAAAACTCTTTGCTTGATGACTCGAGATAAAATAATGCGACGGATGTTCGGCGTTGTTTGTGTGTTTGTGGGTTTGTGGGTTGTGCGAAATATTCTTTTATCGGGTTGCATAGTCTATCCTCAACCCGCGACATGTATTTCAGCCGTGCCTTGGGCAATGCCTAAGGCTTGGGTAACTGAATGGCTCGTAGATATCAAGTATCATCTATGTAGTGTAAGAGAGACAGGAACTATTTTTGCTCAAAGTGCGTGCTTTACAGAATGGACAAAGCGCTTACTTAGAGAGCCTATTGTGAAATATGGAGCCATTCTCTTTTTAGGGGCACTGGCTTATAGAATTTTCTCAACTAAGAATCAAAAACTTCGTTTTTCAAAAATGAACAGTCGATTCATCGTTTTTTTAGGATTGGGTTTGCTACTGCCTGCAATTACATGGTTGGTTTTAGCTCCCAATATTCGATTTGCCCTGTGGTTATTCATCTTTTTTATATCTTTTGTTACAAACGTTACCCTTCCCGAATTTCAATTGAATGAGAAACAGAGGCAAATTCTTTTCCTATTTTGTCTAATGCTGGGTGCTGCAAATACCATTCGAACAGCTGTGATAACCCGTCCAGGAGAAATCCCTTGGATGAGTTGGCCAAATTTACCTAAAGTCGGTGTGATTAATGTCTTTGAAAGTGGGGGGCTTAAAGTTTTTAAGCCTGAGAGTGGTTTTCAGTGTTGGTCAAGCCAGGCTCCTTGCACGCCTCAACTGAAAGCGGTAGAGGTTAAAAAGTGGATGGGAAGATTTGTGATACTTCCGAAATTGAATTAGGAAACAAAATGAAACTTAAGGTTTTGATATTAGGCGAACCTACAAGAACGATGCAGCCGGGGCTTGATACCGGAGTTTTAATTGCTAGTGAAATGCTAAGACGAGGTCACTTGGTTGATTATATTGATAGTGAGCAGGTCGATTGGAGAAAAGAAAATAAACTTTATTTTGCTAGTCTCCCGTTCCAAAGAATTACTAAAGTAACCCCTAATCAGCCAGAGCCTTTTGAACTTGAGTTGCCTCGAAAAGATAATGTTTTAGATTATCACGTCGTGTGGCAACGCTTGGACCCGCCAGTAGATGGTAGATATAAAAGCCACATGGATCACTTTTCAAAACTTCCCTCGAGGATTCTTCAAATTAACAATCCTGAATGGAATTGGAAGCTAAGTGAGCATCTTCTTCCTCAGAATTATCCAGGCTTTGCTATTCCTACATGGGAGTGTGGTTCTTTGTCGGAATTTGTGAAATGTATTAGAGCAAACACAAAAGAGAGTGTTGTGAAACCTCTTCACTTATACTCGGGGTTAGGGATTGAATTTTTCAACACACAGACACCAGAATCAGAGTTGATGAAATATTGGGAGAAATGGAAACCCAAAGTTGCGGTTCAACCCTACATTCAGGAGATAACGACCCAAGGGGATCTCAGAATCCTCGTGATGAATAAAAAAGTGGTTGGGAGTGTTTTGAGAAAACCCAAATCTGGTAGTAAGCTTGCAAATTTACATCAGGGGGGAAGTGCGCATTTCTTTGAGCCGACTGAAAAACAGTTACAAGCCTGTGAAGTGATTTCAAATGACCTCTTTGAAAAGGGGCTCTATTTATTGGGGATTGATTTTATCGGAGATTTTTTAACGGAAGTTAATATTACTTGCCCATCTGCACTTCCACAGATCAATCAAGTGATGAAGATCGAAGGAGAGAAGATGATTATCGATGAGATGGAAGCTTTGGTGAGATCCCGATAAGGCTCTGGTAGGGCTCTTTCATGAGGTTTTTACGAATCGCAAGATGACTTCTAAGTTCGCTTAAGTGCACATAGATTCCCCCCAGTTTTCTATTAAGAGACAACATTTCTTTTGGGGGAATGCGAAATTTTAAACTGGGGATGACTTTCAGGGAGAGAGCAGCGGTCCTTTTGGGCAGATCACTGGCAGCCCAGTCGTATTCCGTGTCTTTCATGACAGGTTCGGCGGAAAGGTAAGCTAAATTTACAAACCCTTGTCTTGCTTCTTTCGAGTCGTCTTTTGATACGAGGCCCATCTGTTCTCCTGCTTCCAAAATTTGGTCATCGTTTGTATTAAGAACTCCTCGAACCATTGTGATGTATGAAGACTTAAATTCGTCTGAAAACGCTCTTAGAGCCCCAAAGTCAAAAAGTACCCATTGATCTATTCCTTCGGGCCTTAAACGAATCAAATAGTTCCCAAAATGCGGGTCAGTTTGGACTAAGTTCCATTGATAAAATTCCATCAGAAAAAGATCCACAAAACTACTGGCCAATTGATCTCTTCGCTTTTGCGAAAGAGTTCGAACTGCTTGCGAATCTATCCGTTCTCCAGTCTCGAAAGATGTGCACAAGAGACTTGGAGTGCAATATCTCTCAATCGCTTCCGGTACATGAAAACGGGGGTCGTTCAAAAGGTGCTCTCGGTAGAGCTTAAGAAGCTTCAATTCGCTTTTGTAATCGACTTCTTGGTAGAGCATGAACTTAGCTTCATCAAAGATTCCGTCCCAGCGTTCTTTTGGGATATCGGCTGGAAAAAATTTTCCGGCACTTAAAAAGAAACGCATAAGTTTAAGATCGGTGTCTATGGCCCGTTCTATTCCGGGATATCTCACTTTGATAGCAACTGTTTGACCTGTGCTTTTAATGATAGCCCTGTGAACTTGGCCTAATGAAGCGGCCCCGAGAGGCGTAGGATCAATGTCCAACTCACGGTATTTTTCTAGGCCTAGCCTTTTTTTGAGAAGAGTATCTATCGTTTCAATAGGTAGGGGTTCCACTTCGCTTTGGAGTTTTTTTAAGTGGGCTACCACTTCTTTCGGAAAAAAAGAATCTCCGTACATGGAAAGAATTTGCCCAGCTTTTACAAGGGTTCCCCGAAGTTGATTAGCCTCTCCTACCAGCTGTTTTGCTTGGGATTCTAGGATCTTCTTCCCCTTTTCGAGATGTTCTAAGGGGTCAGAGAACCAGCCTGAAACGGTGTGCTTAGCAAGTCGACCACTGGCCGAAGCCGTGATTTTAGCGAGGCTTAAGGACCTTGAAAGCAGACCCGTTTTTGGCTTTTTAGGCATACCGTAGTTTACAGAGGTGTCAGTCTCCCATCAAGCTTGATAGGAGACTGACACCTTTTAAGAGGAAGGGTTGACTAGATGCGTAAGAATCTATTAAAAATGGTCCCTTACAGTCATGTTCACCAATATTTCAACTTATCGATTTGCTCCGCTTTCAAACCTGAAGCCGTTGCGTGAGCACTTGCTTGAAAAGTGCAAGGGATGGGGCCTCAAAGGGACTATTTTGCTGAGCACCGAGGGTATCAACATGTTTGTTGCAGGCCCTAGGGAAAAAATCGATAGCCTAATGCAAGAGGTGTGGAAGATCCCGGGGCTAGAGGGGCTAAAGCCCAAATACAGTGAAAGTGCCCATCAGCCCTTTACCCGTATGTTGGTGAGAATCAAAAAAGAGATCATCGCATTTGGAGTCGAGGGAATCGATCCTGCAAAACGCACGTCACCTAAATTAAAAGCTGCCGAATTAAAAAAATGGTTGGATGAGGGGAGACCTGTAACTCTACTTGATACTCGTAACAATTATGAAGTGAAACTAGGCACTTTCGATAAAGCCCTTCCTATTGGCGTAAATCATTTCCGAGATTTTCCAGCAGCTGTTGCAAAACTTCCTGAGAAAATGAAAGAGGAACCGGTTGTTATGTTTTGCACTGGCGGAATTCGCTGTGAAAAAGCCGGTCCTTATATGGAATCGGTGGGCTTTAAAAATATCTTTCAATTAGAGGGTGGAATTCTCAAATATTTTGAAGAAGTCGGCGGAGCTCACTATCAAGGGGATTGCTTTGTTTTTGATCAGAGAGTGGGTGTAGATCCTAGCCTTGCTGAGACTCCAGACTCACAATGCTTTGCCTGCCTTGCCCCACTAAAACCTGAGGAGCAAAAAGACTCTCGATATGTTTTAGGTAGAAGCTGTCTTTATTGTTATGTTTCAACAGATGAAAAACGAAAAGAATCGATGTTGAAACATCAAGCGGCGTTTGATGCATTTAAAAATAATCTTCCGGGAAAAGCCCCTTATGAAAACCATCGTCCGGTGAAAGTGCCAAAAGCGTTTGATGGAAAAACAATTTTAGATTTTCTTTCTGAGATTTTGCATCATATTCCTGCTGGAGAATGGCAGTCAGAGATCGAGATGGGGAAAATTTTGAACTCTAAGTTTGAGGTCGTTAAACCGAACCACAAAGTAAAAGCTGGGGAAAGATATCTTCATAAGCTTCCAAAACTCGCTGAGCCTGATGTGAATGCTGCGGTTAAACTTTTATATGAAGACGAGATGGTGATTGTGATCGATAAGCCAGCTCCGCTTCCGGTTCATGCTGGGGGAAGATTTAATCGAAACACACTGCAATATCTCTTGAATGAAGTTTATGCCCCACAAAGACCAAGACCTGCCCATCGGTTGGACGCGAACACTTCAGGAATTATGGTGATTGCAAGAAGCCGCCATTCTGCAGGAGCTCTGCAAACTCAGTTCGCCCAAGGCCAAGTGGAAAAAGTGTATCGCGCCACGGTTCAAGGACATCCTAAAGATGACAGTTTTGTTTGTGAGGTCCCGATTAGTGCTGCACCTGATGAATGTGGTTCTCGCACAGTGGCTATTGAAGAAGGCCTTGAGGCTAAAACTGAATTCAAAGTGCTTGAGCGATTTCCTGATGGAACAGCTTTAATTGAAGCACGACCCATCACTGGAAGAACTAATCAGATTCGAATTCATTTGTGGCATTTGGGGTTCCCGATTGTTGGAGAAAAACTGTACTTACCAAATCAGAAAATGGGGAACACTCAGACACAATCTCTGGATGATGAGCCCCTAGCTTTAAGGTCGGTGAGAGTGACTTTTACTCATCCGTTGACTAGGGAAAAAATCAGCTTTCAAAGTTCTTCCCTGTAGTTTCGAACCCTATTTGATTCCAACTCGTGGATGTGATAACTTGCCCTCGGTAACTTTAATTAGTTGGGGGTAAGTGCATGAAATTATTAAATTCCGTTCTTTTGATTGTGTTGAGCGTGGTGGTTCTACCTAGTTTTTCAAACGCCCAAACCGAAGATAAGAATACCCTCTTACAGATTGCTCAAGGCGATAAGTTGGTTCTAAAGCAGGATCTCAATATTCCGGCTAATACTGAGCGGCTCTTCTTTGGATTACAAACGGATACAGGCACTAAAGTGTCAGGGTGTGCTCTTTTGGTTGTTCCTTCCCTTAAAAGTAGAAGGATTGTTAGTGGGGGGGAACTCCTTTTCTCTGGTGTTTCAGAAAAAAGCCAAGTGAGAAACCAATTTGGCTATATCGATTATGTCTACACTGCAAAAATAATGAATTCTGACGCCGTTACTGGGGTTGAATGTTATGGAAATTCTTTAGACCATACTTATCAAGACCTTTATGTCTCAGGGATGAAAAACGAATTGAAAGACACTTTTGATTTCGTGCCAGCTGAACCTGAGATTGTTCATTAATAAGAGTGTTCTCTTATCTGTGGTGTCCTCTCAGAAGGTACTAAAAGAGGGAAAGCTGTATCGATGATGACATGAGTAACCTTAGCCCCTTTGGCTTTTTGAATTTTACCTTCGCACATTAAAAAGGAACTTTTAAATAGAATTTCTCTAAATTGCTGATAGACAGAGTTCCAAACCACAAGGTTCATAAAACCAAATTCATCTTCAAGAGTAATAAATAGCACGCCATTTGCTGTGGGAGGCATTTGTCTTGAGACCACAAG
>DDPO01000063.1:6700-23575 GCA_002342225.1 Bdellovibrionaceae bacterium UBA2466
AATTCTTTTCTCAAGAAATCCATGGGGTGGCAAAATAGTGAAACGCCAAAAGTGTCGTAGTCGAGAGCAATTCTTTCCCAAGGTTCTTCCCCAGGTAGTAACGTTTGGTCTTTTTCAGACCATAGAAGAGGGCTGTCTTGAAGATGAAGCGCTTGAATTTTCCAAAGAGCTTGTCGTCGCGTTAATCCAATAGAATTAAAAGCATCACTACTCGCTAAATGAAATAGCTCTCTTTTGGTTAGAACCCTAGGGGGAAGAGTTTCTTGAAGTCGACTTAAAAAGTCTTCAAAGTTTTTGAACGGTTTTTTAAGTTTTTGAATGGCTTCCCCAGTTCTCTTTTGAAGCGATTGAACCTCTCTAAAGCCAAGGCGCATCTGGTTAGGACTTTCTAAGAAGTTATCGTAGTGGCTTAGACTCACATCGATAGGAAGAACCTTCACCCCGTGGCGTTGAGCATCGTGAATAAGAGTATGACTTTGATAAAAACCCATCGGTTGAGAATTAAGAAGGGCTGTGAGATAGACATCAGGATAGTAGTGCTTCAAATAGGCCGTAGCATATGCAAGAAGTGCAAACGAAGCTGCATGAGACTCCGGAAAACCATATTCCGCAAAGCCTTCGATTTGTTTAAAGACTTGAGCTGCATAATCCTCAGAAAGTCCATTTTTAATAAGCCCATCTTTGAACCGTAAAGCAATTTCTGAAAGAGTTTTCTGATCTCTTCGCCACGTTCCCATCGCTCGTCGCAAAGTGTCGGCTTCGCCTCCTGTAAAGCTTGCAACTTCCATAGCCATTTTCATAATCTGTTCTTGGAAAATAGGAACGCCATAAGTTTTCTTTAAGATCTTTTCGAGTTTTGGATGAGGGTACTCGATCGTCTCTAAACCTTGCCGTCGTTTTAAATAGGGATGGACCATTTCACCCTGAATAGGGCCCGGCCTAACGATGGAGATCTCAACCACAAGATCGAAAAAATTTCTGGGTTTAAGACGGGGTAGCATATTCATTTGAGCACGAGACTCTATTTGGAAGACTCCAATCGTATCACCTCGAGAGATTGATTCATAAACTTTAGAATCTTCAGCTGGCAGTGTTGCGAGAGTGTAGTCTTTACCGTAAGTTGTTTTTAAGTATTCAAACGATTTTCGAATACAGGTTAGGATTCCAAGCCCTAAAACGTCAACCCGAGTAAAGCCTAAAGCGTCGAGATCGTTTTTGTCCCACTGAACGACCGTTCTCCCTTCCATTGCTGCACTTTCAATCGGCACACTTCGAGTGAGTTTGTCTTGAGAAAGAACAAACCCTCCCACATGAGTTCCTAAGTGCCTTGGAAAAGTTAAGACAGAGTTCACAATCGAAAGAAATTGTTTAAGAAGGCGTTCGGGAATATCTGGAGCTACAGCGCTCCATTCTTCAAAAGGGATTTCAGAAAGACTTCGTTTGTGGCTTAAAGAAAGGAGTCGCTCGGTGGTAAGTATTGGGAAGTCAAAAACTTTGGCAACTTCTCTTAAGGCCGATTTTCGGCGGAAACATATGTGAGTGGCTGTGATTGCAGCTCTATCTCGTCCATATCTTTTATAGATGAATTGAATAACCTCTTCACGGCGCTCATGTTCAAAATCGATATCGATATCAGGAGGCTCTTTTCGCTCTCGAGATATAAAACGCTCAAAAAGAAGGTTCATTCTAACAGGATCAATAGCTGTAATCCCTAATACAAAACAGACAATCGAGTTCGCAGCTGAGCCCCGGCCTTGATAGAGAATATTTTTGGATTGGGCAAATTGAATAATATCCCAGATAGTTAAAAAATAGTCGCTGTAAGAGAGTTCTCGAATGAGAGAAAGCTCATGATGGAGTTGTTGTTTAACCGAATCTGGAATCCCTTGGGGGTATCGTTTTTGTGCCCCTTCTTGAGCTAGTTTTCTCAAATAAGAATCTCCCGTCTCTCCCTGTGGTAGCCACTCGGTGGGGTAATGGTAGTGAAGTTCATTGAGTGAAAAGTGACAGCGGCTAGCGACTTCGAGGGTCCGAGCGAGCCATTCGGGGTGACTCGCAAAAAGTTGTTTCAGGTCATTGAGCGATTTTAAGTGACGCTCAAGATTAGGGAGAAGTTTAAAACCTGCAGTTGTGAGTTTGTCAGTATGTTTGATACAGGTCAAAACATCTTGGAGGGGCTTTCTGTGAGGATGATGAAACAGAGGCCGATTACTTGCCACAACAGGGGTATCATATTTTCTGGAAATCTCTTTAGCCCAAAGCAGAGAAGGTGTTCCATCGTAAAAATGGCTCGCCATCAGATAAAAACGATCTTTAAAAATTTCTTTGAGCTGGGGAAAGAGCGGGTTGTCTTGAGTCATCACAGGAGCTATCAAAATAAGATCGGAAAAGAGAAAAGAGGAGAGGTCGGGGGTCTTGTCTTGGTGAATCAGAGTTGAAAGTTCACAAAGATTTCCATAACCATTTCGATTTTGACAGAGAAGAATAAGGGGTGAGTTAGAAAGATTGATTTCGGCCCCTAAGATCAATTTAAAGTTGAGCTTTGTGGCTGCTAAGTGGGCGCGGGCCGCGCCATAAACTCCATTGATGTCGGTGAGGGCTAGCCCTTGATAGTTTAAGAGATGAGCTTGTTCAATGAGCTCTTCAGGGTGAGAGGCCCCTTCTAAAAAAGAGTAATTACTTTTTGCGTTGAGTTCGCAAAAGTTTATGGATTTAATCGAATGTTCCGTGAGCATACCAAGCCTTTTCTTCAAGATCCCAATAGAGCCAGAGACGGCTACCTCGAGGGGGAATCGCGATAAAATATTTTCGAATACCGCTCTTGTTCCACCATTCGGTCATGAGGTTTTCGGAAGGAATAAGTGTCCATGAGCTTAAAGGGTGACACGGTTTGGGCGGATTAAATAAAAAGAGAGGCCTATGGGGTGTGGAATGAGAGTTTTCCTTTTCTTGCGGAGGCCAAGTTGGAGTCCAAGATTTTTCAGGAAGATAGCTCTCTTGGAGTAACGGAAAACCGACTTGGGCTTCTCCAAATTTAGCCCGTAGGCGAGTTAAGTATTGGGAAAGGTCCGAAAAAAGACTTTCACCCGTTTCAAAAAGCGAAAGCTGTCCCGGTGAGTAGGGGACTGTGTCAGTGACAGTAATTTCTAAAGACTGTAATGGAGCGTCCCAAGTGAGATCGCTTAAAAGTTCTCGTAAAAGTTTTAATAAGATTTCACCTTTTTGAGTAGGGTCTGAAAGATGATATTGCTTTTGGAGTTTGTTTTTAGACTCTAAGTGAAATTTAATTTCTAAAGACTTCACCATTTGAGCTCGCCCTATCAATCGAGATTCAATACGGTTTAAAACGGGAGGGAGTTCGAGAAGAAGGGATTCTAAAGAGGTCAGCTCTTCAGTATCGATCGTTTCATGAATTAAACCTTCGGGAACGAAAGTGGGAAGGAGAAGTTCTCGGTTTCCTAAGACCCAATCTAAAAGAATAACCCCCATTTTTCCGAAACGTCTTCCGATAGCTGTGGCACTAAGACGTGTAAAGTCAGCAATGGTTTTCAAACCTACCCGTTTCATGAAACGGATAAGATCAGTTCTCTCTTTCTTCTCTTCTTCCAGTTTTTGAGGATCCCCTATGAATTCAAGGCGTGAGATATCAAGATTAAGAAGGAGCTGAGGGCTTTTGCCTGGAAGAAGAAAGACCTCAGGGCGAGTATTTAAGGCTTGGGCCCACTCGGGTCTGTCGGTTAGAACAAAATGGCTATTCAGTGAAAAAGTTTCTGAAAGCTGCATAGCTTTCAAAAAAAGGTTCTCTTCCCCTTTGAATAATTTGAGTGTGGGTTCAATGTCTAAGTAGAGGGTGTTTTTGATGAGGGACACTTTGGGAGTTAGAGACAAAACGCTCTCTGTAAATGCTGGCGTCGTATTTGGAAAAAATAAAATTCTCATATTTTATCAAAAACGGTTTCGCTTTTAGCGAGGTGGCAATGATGCCGAAATCTTTTTCTTGATGGTCCAGTGCGGAAGACTATGATCACTTAAGACAAAAACTTTGCTTTTCTTTCGTTCTGCCCAGAGTTGAAGTTTTCTTAAATTTGCAGTGGGGCAGGTTTTTGAGGGCCTTAAAAAAATAAAAGAGAAGAGCCCGGTTTGAATCGCTTCAAGGCCTGTTTTCCAAACCTGATCTGAAGATTCTGTTTTAACTGTGAGAACCCTCGAAAGAGGAATGCCTAAAACTTTTAAAGCTGGAGGGTAGATCGTTCCTTCATCAGAGATAAAAATAAAATAGGGGGGGTGACCTTCAAAATGGGTAGGGGCAGGGGGATCCGCTTTCAGGGAAACTGATAAGCATTCAAACGCCAGATGGGTTTTGGATCCCCCCGGAAGGGATGTCACTTGGGCTAAACCATAAAAGCTTTGCAAAGCCTCGGGATTTAAAAATTGGCTAGACAAAACGGGTCTCATATTGATACCATACAAGTGTATGGTTAATAGATCAACTAAAAATACACAACTCACAGAGTCTCAAAATGCCGTTTTGCAGTTCATTAAGGACTATGTTCGCAACCAGGGAATAGCCCCTTCTTATCGGGAAATTCAGGCACACTTTGGTTATAAAGCGGTTGGGACAGTTCAAGATCATGTTCGAGCTCTTGTTGAGAAAGGCCATTTAGAAAAACCCGATTTAAAAAATCAAAAGCGACCTGCTCGAGGGCTCTTGCCGAAAGGGCTGAGCTTGAGTGGGGTCAGAAAAATTCCTGTCTACGGGGAAATTGCTGCTGGAGGTCCTCGAGCTGCGGAGCAATTGGAGTTAGGTGAAGTAGTGATCACCGAAGATCTTGTAAAGGGAGAGTGCTTTGCTTTGCGAGTCGTAGGTGACAGTATGATCGATGTCGGAATCTATGAAGGAGATCATGTGATTGTCGAACAGGGTTCTCGCGTTAGAGAAGGTGACATTGTAGTGGCTCTCCTAGATGGCGAAACCACGGTAAAAAGATATTCGGTTAAAAGCGGTGAAGTTTTACTTATCCCCGAAAATAAACGCATGCGGCCTATCCCTACTTTAGGAAAGAGTTTAGAAATTCAAGGTCGAGTAGTAAGTCTTCAGAGAAAATTATAGCCACCAAAAGGTACGGCTTTACTTTTGGCGGCCTCCAAAAGTAAAGCCGTACCTTTTGGTATTTAGTAGAACATATTTTGAATTTCGAGAACTGTGATGATGGCCATATTCACAATTTCATCTACATCAGCTGAGCGTTGCAGTACGTTAATGGGCTTGTTCATACCGATTAAAATAGGTCCGATAGCTTCAACTCCTGCTAATCGTTGCATGAGTTTGTAGCAAATATTGGCCGATTGAAGGTCCGGGAAAATAAGAACATTGGCTCCGCCTTTGATCTGACAGAACGGGAAAGTCTCAGCCATGATTTCAGGGTTTACAGCCGTATCTGCTTGCATCTCTCCATCGATCAAAATATCCGGACGGCGTTGTCTCACAATCTCGGTGGCTTTTCTGACTTTGTTTGAGAGCGGGTGAATGTTACTTCCAAAGTTACTGAAAGAAAGCATTGCTACTCGAGGTTCAATATCGAAGAATCTTGCCTCTTCAGCGCAGCAAATCGCAATGTCAGCTAGGTGTTCGGCGGTTGGTTCAATATTAACTGTTGTATCACCAAAGAACAGAATCTTGTCCTTAAAGAGCATCATATAAACACCAGCGATGGTCATTCCTTCGCGAGCGCCCACAGTTTGCAAAAAGGGTCGAATCGTGTCTGGATAACTTTGAGTGACGCCACTTAAGAGTCCGTCAGCATCCCCTTTTTTTACCATCATGGAGCCAAAATAGTTCTCATTTTTCATAAGAGAAAAACATTGTTCTCTCGTATGCCCTTTACGTTGGCGAAGTTGCCAGAACTCATTGGCATAAGCTTCACGTTTGTCTGATGCAGATGGTTGTATCATCGTAGCTGATTTCACAGCCTCGAGTCCCAGCTTTTCAATCGACTCCTGAATTCTTTGAACATTTCCTAAGAGGACAGGTTGAGCAATACCTTCTTGAATGATGATCTCACAGGCTCGGAGAATTTTTGTGTTGTATCCCTCAGGAAATACAATTTTTGGAAGATTTTGAGGTGAGTCCCCTTCAGATTTAGTGATTTTATCTTTAATAGATCTCACGAAACTTTGTCGAACACCCAAACGTTTCTCAAGCGAGGCGCGATATTCATCGAGATCAATTTTGGTTTGAGCCACACCGGATCTCATGGCCGCCTCAGCGACAGCTGGAGTTACCCACAACAGGACTCGAGAGTCGAAAGGTTTGGGAATAATGTACTCGGGACCAAATGTGAAACGCTTGCCGCCGTAGGCTTTGATCACTTGGTCTGTGACATCTTCTTTCGCCAATTTTGCTAGGGCTTTAACTGCAGCGATTTTCATTTCCTCGTTGATTGCAGTAGCTCGAACATCAAGAGCCCCTCTAAAAATAAAGGGGAAACCTAATACGTTATTCACTTGGTTCGGGAAGTCAGAGCGGCCTGTGGCCATGATGATGTCGTTTCGAACAGAAATAGCATCAGGATAACTGATTTCAGGATCAGGATTGGCCATCGCAAAAACGATGGGGTTTTTCGCCATTGATGCCACCATTTCTTTGGTGACTGCTCCAGCCACTGAGACTCCAACGAAAACATCGGCACCTTTCAGTGCTTCGGCCAATGTTCGACATTTGGATTGGGTGGCGAAGAAAGCTTTGTATTTATTCATCCCTTTTTCACGACCTTCATAGATGACCCCGTTGGAGTCACACATGATGAGGTTTTCTTTTTTTACTCCAAGTTCTAAGTAGAGCTTGGCGCATGAAATGGCTGCAGCACCGCCGCCGCTAAAAACTATCTTAACTTGATCCGCTTTTTTTCCCGTAAGCTCGAGCGCATTTAGGAAAGCAGCACCTGAGATGATCGCAGTCCCGTGTTGATCGTCGTGAAAAACGGGAATGTCCATTAATTCTTTTAATTGCTCTTCAATGTAAAAACATTCTGGGGCTTTGATGTCCTCAAGATTAATTCCCCCAAAAGTGGGTCCAAGGAGCTTCACACAATTGATAAACTCGTCGGGATCTTCTGTTGCAACTTCAACATCGAAAACATCGATGTCTGCGAACTGTTTAAAAAGAACTCCCTTTCCTTCCATCACGGGTTTCGCAGCCTGGGCGCCCAGATTTCCTAAACCTAAAACGGCCGTTCCATTTGAAATGACTGCGACTAAATTTCCTTTTGTCGTATATTTATAGGCATCTCCCGGATTTTTGGCGATTTCAATGCAGGGTTGAGCAACTCCTGGGGAGTAGGCCAGAGCAAGATCTCTTGAAGTTTTAACCGATTTTGTACTGATAACTTCAATTTTTCCTGGGCGTCCACTTGAGTGGTAATCCAGTGCTTCTTTGCGGTTGTCTTTTTGTCCGTCTTTTTGAGGTTCTTTTGGCGTCGTCATGGGCGAAACTATAGATCAAGCTGGTCCCGATGACTACTCCTTCCATTAAAATAATGCATTAGGAGTGTTTGGCGAGATCAATGACCAATCTACCTTCGTTTCTTAAGGGCTGATGGGTAAAAAATGGGTACGAATCTTTAAGAATCATTTCAACCGCCATATCACCCTCTTCAATCGGAGGGTAGGAGATGACCTCTTTAACGAGTTCACTTTTTTTGGCAAGTTTTTCGAGTTGTGACCTGGTTAATTGATTTTTCGAAACCCCTTTTAGGTTAACCACGATACGGGCGGGTTCTACCGTTACATAGCCCCCTTCGGGCTTTGCAAGTTTTCCAGCTTTGACGTAACGAACTTGGAATTGCGGAGCTGCAGAGCCCACTGTGCGAGTCGTAGCATCCGAAAAATCAAAAACCCATCTTTCAAATCCCTCTTTCGGGTGTTTTGAAAATCTCAACCCCTCCAAATTAGCCCTGATCGCTCGGCCACCTTCAAAAACACCATCTGAGAGAAATCTCTTTGAAGCGTCCCTTGGAATTGACATCGGGGGAACGACTGCACCTGACGCTAGGTCGGTCATCCATGCAATAAAAATAGCTGCTAAAACGAATCGCATAAAAAAATACTAACACATTGATATCTCGCGAAAAATCTTTTTCGCAAGCGCAGACAGGGGAAGTTTAGAAATTTCATCGAGAGGAAGCCATTGTCCTTGCTCTTTAAAGGGTTTTTTGGAAGGGAATTCGACGATAAAAGAAGTGATACTAATTTTATGATGGGTTACAAAATGCTGCAGTCTGTTAATGGGTCTGATTGCTTTTGTTTGGCCATGTTTTTGATGGATAAGCTCTTGCGATTGATTCCAGTTCAGTTTGAGTGGTTTATCTATCACCGGAAAGTCCCAAAGCCCTTCCCACCATTCGTTTTTTTGATTCTGTTTTATAAAGTACTGGTAAGTTCCGTCGTGTTTCAGTTTTTTTATAACAAGGCCAATCCAGTGAATTTCTTCAGTCCGTTTTCGAGGCTTTGCAAGGGGAATGCTCTGTTGAAGACCTTTCTTAAAAGCCACACAACTGATTGAAAGTGGGCACCGGTGGCAAGCGGGGTTGCTTTTTTGGCATACGAGAGACCCCAATTCCATCAGGGCTTGGTTATGTATTCGGGGGGATTGAGATTCTTTTACCCACTGTTCAGCCATTTCCCAGAAAAACTTCTGTATTTTGCTGGTGTGTATAGGCTCTTTGACTCCAAAAAATCGCGCAAAAAGTCGATTCACATTACCGTCCACGAGAGGCTCGGGAAGATCAAATGCGATGCTTAAAACAGCGCCGGCAGTATACGGACCGATTCCCGGCACTCTGAGGAGATCATCCCGAGTAGTTGGAAACTTTCCCCACTCTTTAACAATGAACTTGGCCCCCATTCGCAAGTTTCTAGCTCTGCGGTAATATCCCAAACCAGACCAAAGGGTAAGAACATCCTGCTCCTTTGATTTAGCCAGCGATTCCAGATTGGGAAAAGTTTTAAGAAACTTTTCGTAATACCCAATGACTGTGTCAACTTGGGTTTGTTGCAACATCACTTCCGAAACCCATATCCGGTAAGGATCATGGGTTTTACGCCATGGGAGTGGACGGGCGATTTTTAAGTACCATGGAGCTAAATTGATCATAGAGATTGGAAGGGAAAATATCATTATCTTCGAACTTGTCAGCTTAAAATAGCTATGGGAAACAAATGATTGTGAAATCTTTATCAATCATAACGGCTATTCACAATGGGCTTCCGATGAACCAGCTTTTTTGGAAAGCTTTATCTCAAAATACACAAACCCCATTTGAACTTATTATCATCGATAATCACTCGACTGATGGCTCCGAAGTGTTTTTTAAAGACTTGGCCAAAAACACTTACGGCTCTGATAAAACAGTTGTCCACATACGTAATAACTTTAATCAGCCCTATCCCCATAGCCAAATTCAGGGAATGCGAGAGGCTAAAAATGAAATCTTATGTTTTCTAAATAATGACATATGGATGCCGAGGGGTTGGGAATTACCCTTTCTGACAAAGCTCGAAGAAAATCCACTTCTCATTTTGAGCCCGAGCGGACAAGAGGCTCAGCCAACTCAAATCCAATCTGACCAACTAAAAAAGCGATGGAAAAATATCATCTTTATTTCCAAGATCTGGCGAAAAGTGTTGGGGAAATCTGAAGAAGAACGATTATGGATGGCATTGAGATGGATGTATGGGTCGCTTGAGTGCTTTGTGAGCCCCACAAAAGCAAGTGAAGAGGCCATGAACGGCATCAAAGGCGATTCTGTTATTTGTCACAGGGATTTGCCAAAGGTGCTTGGAGATCTTTGGGATCCAGAGATCGAAGCTGCAGATTGGCATTTGTATTTGAAAGCTGCATCACTTAATGAAAAGAACAAAGAGTTCCCATTGCCACAAGTTTTACTAAAATCCTATATCCATCATTTTGGCAGATACTCCGCTAAACAGTTTTATGAGCCATACAGGAATCCAGTAAAATTTAGAAAAATTGAAGAGGTCTGGGGGGAAGATACAGTCAAACGCCTCTGGTGGGGCAGTTATCTTCCAAAAAGTTAAAAGCCCACTTCATTTAAATCGAGTGCACGATAAAAGTGGGCTTTCAGTGATTAATTTACTTCTAATAACTCCACTTCAAATACCAACGTAGACTTTGGGGGAATAGGGCCAGCACCCGATTCACCATATCCCATATCTGAGGGGATGATGAGCTTTCTTTTTCCGCCGATTTTCATTCCTGCAACACCGGTATCCCAACCTTTGATAACTTGTCCTTGACCTAAAACGAACTCAAATCCTTCGGTTCCGTGGTCGTAAGAAGAATCGAATTTGGTTCCATTGGTGAGGCAACCGGTATAGTGAACCTTGACCTTAGTGCCGGCTTTGGCCTCTTTCCCTTTGCCTTTCTTAAGATCTTTTTTAATGAGAGTTGTAGTCTCTTTTTCGCTTTTGCAAATTGCTGCTTTGGGTGCATCAGCAGCGACAGTGCTGTGGGTGCTGAAACTTGCAGAAATGAAAAGGGATAAGAAGAGACCAGACCATGTTTTTTTAGTTTTAGTTTTCATAGTTAAAAAGTATGCCGACCATGCAAGGGTTCGTAAAGAAAAAGATGAAAAACTCCTTTTCTACAGCATGCCCCGAGTCTAAATTAAAAAAATGCTCGAAAAGATTCGTCAGGAGTTGAGAGAACGCCCTTTTTTCCATGGTATCCCTTATTGGACCGGGGCTGCACTTGTTGGGATTGTTGCTGTGATCTATTCTGGGGCCTTCTCTGGTTGTATTTTTCTTGTTCGAACTTTTTATTCGAGCTATCCAGAGTGGTTGTTTCTTACTTCACCTATCTGTTTTTTTCTTGCGACTTGGTTAGTTGAAAAAGTGGCTCCGGCCGCTGGGGGAACGGGCATTCCACAAGTCATCAAAGCTCTCCAAGTTGACTCTGCCTCGAATCCTAATGACGTTGAATATTATTTAAGTCTAAAAGTTTGTCTTGTTGTGATTTTTAGCTCACTCCTTGGTGTTCTTGGAGCGGGATCTTTGGGGCGCGAAGGGCCAGTTGTTCAGATTGCAGCCTGTTTATTTTATTACGTCGGTAAAAGATTCAGCACTATTTGGCCTTCGAATGAGCATCGATCCTGGATATTGGCTGGCGGAGCTGCAGGAGTTGCAGCGGCATTCAATGCTCCTTTGGCTGGAGTCGTGTTTGTTCTGGAAGAACTTGCGCAGCAGCATTTTCATCAATTTAAGTCGGTCGTAATCTCCGCTGCTATCATCGGCGGGGTTGTTTCGCAGTGGCTGTCTGGAAAATACCTTTATTTTGGCTATCCCAAAATCGGCGTTGTGTTGTTGAGCTCGATTCCTTGGGCTCTTCTCGTTGGGGTTGTTTGTGGTGTTTTGGCTTATCCATTCCATAAATTGCTTAAAATCAATTGGCGAAATAAAGTGCCACGATATTTTCAGACAAGACTCATGTTTGCCGTTCTCATGGGATTTGTCATGGCTGCGTTGGCCAATTTTGTGAGCCCTCGTTCGATTGGGGGGGGAGTTGCTGTCGTTGAGGATTTGCTCCTAGAAGGGGAGAGGGCCGATTTTAGCCTTTTCTTTGCTCGATTTTTCGGAACTATCGCTTCCCACTTGAGTGGATGCGCAGGAGGGTTTCTAGCGCCCGCTCTGGCTTTAGGAGCCACGATTGGGTCACTTTTTTCAACAGCTATTGATTACCCAAATCACAATCTCATGGTTTTGGTAGGTATGGCCGCTTTTCTAAGTGCTATTGTGAGGGCTCCTTTTACGGCATGGGTGGTTGTCATGGAGATGACCGACAGGCATCAGGCCATTTTCCCGTTAATGATTGCTTCACTTGTTAGTCATGGAACATTAAGTTTTATTTCAGGCCCTAAAAGAATACGAGAAAAGAGAAAATGAAGATGCAAAATATTTGGAAAAGTGTTTTTGCGCTTTTAGCCCTTTTAACTCTTTTGCCCGTTGTTTCTTCAGCTCAAGCTTTGGTAGTTGGGCTATTATTTTCACTCTTCATCGGGAACCCGTGGCTTGATCAAACTAAAAAACTAGCACCGAAGTTTCTAGCCTATTCGGTCGTGGGTTTAGGTGCTGGGATGAACCTCAATGTTGTTTTTGAAGTGGGGCTTTCGGGGGTGAGTTATACCGTTGTCGGAATAGCTTGCACACTTTTGGTAGGCTGGCTCTTAGGAGGCCTTTTAAAAGTAAATAAAGACAGCGGCACATTGATCAGTGTTGGCACTGCTATTTGTGGCGGAAGTGCTATTGCTGCTGTAGCTCCTATCATAAAAGCAAAATCCGAAGATGTTTCAGTGAGTCTTGTCACCGTATTTATGTTGAACGCGGCTGCCCTCATTATTTTTCCTTGGCTTGGGCATCACTTTCATTTAACGGAAGAGCAATTTGGGCTTCTCAGTGCTCTTGCGATTCACGACACAAGCTCGGTCGTCGGAAGTGCGGCTCAGTTTGGGCCTAAAGCACTCGAAGTTGCCACTACTGTCAAACTCACTAGAGCGCTTTGGATTATCCCAATCTCGCTCCTTTTTGTAGCCTTGCAGAAATGGAACAGCGAGAAGCGCTCAAATTCAAAATTGAAAAAACCGTGGTTCATTTTAGGCTTTCTAATAATGGCAGCACTCGTCACCTATTTTCCAGATTTTAAAGGCGTTGGAGCGAATATCAATTACTGTGCAAAACGCTTTCTCGTGATGGTCTTATTTCTGATTGGTAGCAATTGCCCCAAGAGTGCTCTAAAAGAGGTGGGGATTAAACCCCTTTTAATGGGAGTTATACTTTGGTTTTTAGTCTCTGTTTCGACACTTTCCGCAATTAAGCTGGGCTGGATCTCTTAAGATGAATTCCCTTCGACTTTATCTGTTTTCCCGATTTTTAACTACCATAGCCTACCAAATCGAGTCCTTAGCAATTGCTTGGCAAGTGTATGCACTGAGAAAAGAGCCGCTGGATTTAGGTTGGGTGGGGCTTGCCCAGTTTTTACCAATGTTAGCTTTTTCTTTGTTGGGAGGACAAGTTGCAGACCGAGTAGACCGTAAGAAAGTACTCACTCTGGCGTATTTGTCATGGGTGGTGACAGTTGTAATCATGGCAGTAGCGACTGGATTAGGGAAAGTTCATTTGTCTTTATTTCTTATTTTACTTTTTACTCAAGGAACCATTCGTGCTTTCAGCAATCCCGCGGCTCACGCTTTTGTGACACAGGTTGTGCCAGATTCTGAACTTAAAAAAGCAATCGCTTTGGCTGCAAGTATTTGGCAGATATCCACTATCCTAGGCCCGTTGATCGGGGGCTTTTTATATGGATATTGTGGTGGAGCTACTTGGGTGTATGCGATTTGTGCTGCCTGTTCTTTATTCGGGGTCATGTTACTTGGGTATGTGAAAGAAAGAGAACATGAAAAAATATCTGAACCAATGAATCTTAAGAATATTTTTTCCGGCGTTGATTACGTGTGGAAAAATAAAATGATTCTAGGCTGTATTTCGCTTGATCTGTTTGCCGTTCTTTTTGGTGGGGCAACTGCACTGTTACCCGCATTTGCATCGGATATTCTTGGGCTAGGGCCCACAGGGCTTGGGGTGTTGAGAGCCGCTCCGGCTTTGGGAGCCATCGCCATGAGCCTTTTATTAGCGCGTAGGCCCATTAAAGCCAAAGCTGGTATTTGGCTTTTTGTTCATGTCACTATTTTCGGCCTTTCTACAATTGGATTTGGTTTATCACAAGTGGCATGGGTATCGTTTTTGATGCTCTTTATTACTGGAGCCAGTGATATGGTGAGTGTCGTTATACGAATGACGATGGTTCAAGCTGCAACTCCTCCCGCGATGAGAGGACGGGTCAGTGCAGTAAATTCTATTTTTATAAGCGCTTCCAATGAACTTGGTGAATTTGAAAGTGGTGTTACAGCGAACTGGTTTGGGATAGTCCCCGCTGTGGTCCTCGGGGGGATCGGTTCGGTCGTCATTGCAGGCATCTGGGCTTGGAAGTTTCCTGATCTGAGACGAATGCAGGATTAAAGTTCTATCGGTTCAGCTCCTTCACTAGGAAGGTAATCCTTTGAAAATAAGAAATTTTAGTTTTAGAATCTCTACAATAGATGGATTACTTTATTATCGCTAAAAACGAAGAACTCAATATCACGAAATGTATTGAGTCCATCGTACACTTAAACAGCCCCATAACTCTGCTTGATTCCGGTTCAAATGATCGGACTATTGAAATTGCGCGAAAATATCCGGTGGTAATAGAGAATTATAATTACCGGTCTCATTGCGATACTTACAATGCAATCACTACCCGTTTTTCCTCCGGAGAGTGTGTCATTATCGATGCAGATATGGAAATATCGCCCCAGCTTCATGCAGATATCATTCACGGTCTGACCATGAGAGATGTTGTGATTGCACAGGTGAGTCTATTTTGGGAAGGACAGCCTTTGAAATTGGGGGGGCTTTATCCCCCGAAGCCCATCGCTTTTAAATATGGTCAAGCCTATTTTGATGCTTTGGGGCATGGAGAGGCTTTGAAAACAGACATTCCCGCTTATTACAGCGATCAATGTCTGATTCACAATGATCTCAAACCCTACAGTGCATTTTTAGAAACACAACTGAGATATTCTGCAAAACTGATAGAGAGAATGGGGTGTTCGAGGGGGAACTGGCGAGACAAATTTCGGTTAAATACGCCATTCATCATTTTTCTTTCCCCCTTATATAGCCTGTTCACTAAACGGGGTGTGTTTAGCCAGTTGGGTTGGCTCTATGCCCTGGATCGATTGATTGCTGAAGCAATTATGTTTCGTCAGAGCCTAGCTTCAAAACTCAAGAAACGTCGTTCTGGTTAGGACCTAACCCGGCCGGTTGCAGCTAAACTGAGCACTAAGATTCACATCAACTCGACAAGCCTTCCAAGGTGTGTTTTCTTTGGGAATTAATGATCCCCATTTTGCAAAAAGCTGTGTTTTTTAGTGCCCTTCTATTCGCAAGCTTAATCTATTGCTCCGAACATGAAACACGGATCGCTTGGATTGAGATGAGAGATCTTAAAGGTCAGGTAATTCAGCTTGAGCCCGATTTCCTTTATGCACACGTTGCGCTTCAAGTGGGAGAGAAGTGGTTACATGCGCACCCCAAGCGGGGGGTTGAAGTAAGTGACTTAGCAGAACTTGTAAAAATAGGGTCCATCAAAGAAGTGTGGGCCAGCAATAAAGAGGATGATTCCTATCTTGACCATGTTTCCTTTTTTGTTGGGCGAGAATTTGACAGCGAGTTTTCATGGAGCGACGAAAAAATATATTGCGCTGAACTCATCGCAAAGCTCCTTTCCATCGCGCCTTCTCCGATGCACTTCGATGAAAAATTTTGGGATCCGTGGTTTAAAAAATATGAAGGCCTTCCTGGATCATCACCTTCAAAACTGTACTCTGAAGTGCAGCGAAGAGGTTATGAGAGAGTGTTTTAACGAATCATGGTGGAGATCTATGTAGATGCTGACGCTTGTCCGGTCAAAGAATCGGTTTTTAAAGTAGCTGAACGATATCGACTCAAAGTCTTTGTTATTTCAAATCATCCAAAAATCATTCCCGTATCAGACCTTATAATCCCTGTGGTAGTTGAGAAGCGGTTTGATGCAGTGGATGACTGGATTTCTTCTCATATTCAAATAAACAATCTTGTGATTACCAATGATGTTTTGCTTGCTGAGAGATGCATAAAAAAGGGCGCTATCGCAATCGATCCTAGAGGTAAAATTTTAGATGAAAACAACATTGGTGAGGCTCTTTCAATGAGGGAACTTCTTTCTGAGTTGCGGCAACGAGGTGATTTGAAAACAGGTCCCAAGGCGATGGGCAAAAAGCATCAATCCAATTTTCTAGCCAACCTTGACAAAGTCATTAACTTGTTAATGAGGCGAAAGTAACATGAAAATTAAATCAATTGACGAACATAGTGCTCGTTATGTTCGGCTTGGGCTCCTGACTGTACTGTTCGGGGCATGTCTCTGGGCGGGGAGGCATGGCGGAGGTGGCGATTTTTTTGTGCTTCGTAACAGCGTTAGAGCAGCATGGTCTGGTGACTATGCCAATGTGTATCTTAAAAATAGTTCGGGGCCCTTTTTCTATCCGCCTTTTGCTCTCGTGTTCTTCGGGTTTTTCAGCTGCGTAGAAAACGATCAGGTTTCGATACTCTTAAATGTCTTTCTTCATTCAGCAAGTTTTTGTGTGTTTTGGTGGGGGATAAAATATTTTTGGCCTGAGCTGTTTTCCCTGCCAGCTTTTAAACGATGGTTTTTATGTTTTTGCTTTGCTATTGCTCCTCTGCACCTTGATTTCATGGGACAGAATATCAATCTTCCGCTTGCAGCTCTTTTAATTGGAATAGAAGCCTTGAGTCAAAAAGCAGGAAGATGCAGTGATTTTTTTTGCGGGCTGTTTTCAAGCCTCATCGCATGGGTAAAAGTGTTTCCGGGATTTGTGACTGCTACCTACTTTGTAAGTGGATCTTTGCAAATGAGATTAGGAATTCTTGTGGGAGCTCTCTTGGGTTTTTTCTCACCCTATTTATTTTTTGGAAAAGGGGGTGTCTATTTAAGTGAGGAATTCATAAAAATACTTTCTGTTTATCACGATAAAAATGGAATCACTGGAAACGCAGCTCTCAATCTTCCGGGTTGGATTGCACGATGGGGCCGGTATTTTATTTCTGCGAACGTGCTGAGTGTTCTGCAGATCGTGATTCCTGTCATTTGTGCTGTTTTATTTTGGGGCTGGATTCTTTTTCGATTAAAACGGAGGAACCGAG
>DDPO01000063.1:23665-43613 GCA_002342225.1 Bdellovibrionaceae bacterium UBA2466
GGAATTGTTGGGC
Organism: Bdellovibrionaceae bacterium UBA2466; assembly: GCA_002342225.1. Lineage (GTDB taxonomy): Bacteria > Bdellovibrionota > FAC87 > UBA2466 > UBA2466 > UBA2466. The sequence continues at coordinate 23,679 of DDPO01000063.1, forward strand.
ACGACTTAAATATAGTCCTTCAGTATCTTCGAATTCCAGTGATAGGAATGGCACTCTTGATTTTAGCTGCAGTGTCTTGTTTAAACGTTAATAAGTGCATCCCCTCGAATAACAACCTCGGTTGCTAAAGCGAAAGCATAAGCTCAAAGCTCCGTTTTGAGCTTCATAGACATTGTAGCTTGCTTGAGACCATGTTGCTCCAAATGCATCGCTTGCATAACAGGTGACTATCGGAGTGGTGTAGACAACGGGGTAATAATAGGGGGAATAAACGGGTGGGTAATAGGGGGAGGGATAAACCCAAGGGTAGCGATGGTGAAACCAGAAGCCTTTGTTCTCAATGAGGTTGTCCTCTGTGTCGTTTTGCTTCAACTCTGCCGCAAGTTTCTCCGCTGGAATGAGACAGTCAAAGTCGATTTTGGATTCTGAGGCATGTGACGACTTGCCTAAAAGGAGTAATATAAAAACGACAGAATAAATAATAAGTAGATGTTTCATTGAGGCCTCCTAAATTGCACCCCACCAGTGCAATTAGAAGACCACAATGCAAAAATATTAGTGAGATTTTACAATGCTTCCGTCTACTGGATTAAAATAAATTTCCACTTTTTTGCCGTCTTTGTCAGTGCCATAAATTTCATAACAGGTACCAGGTTGCTTGAATTTACGGATCTTATAACCGTCTGCTTCCACTTTCTTTTTGAAGTCTGCTTCAGACATCCATTTTTCCTTGGGTTCATCAGTACAATGTTTTTTTGCGTACGCTGAAAGACTTGCAGTGAGTATCAAACTTACAATAAAAAATGTTTTCATGGTTGAGCTCCTTTCAAAAAAACAGGAATAGACCTGCTATTGATTTTGCATCTTACGGGCCATAATTGATAAAGTAAACGGCTCACAAATCTATTCGACTTCAATGCGAAACAGCATTACTTTTTAGATGGCTTTGTTCTGCTCTAAGGAGGACCTATGAAGAAACAGCTGGTGTATGACTTCCCAACGAGGGCTTTTCATTGGTTGTTTGCAACTCTTTTTCTGTCAGCTTTCGCGATAGCTAAGCTTTTAGATTCGGACTCTCAATACTATTCGTATCACATGATGGCTGGTCTAACCCTTTCGTTTGCTGTGAGTCTAAGGGTTTTCTGGGGCTTTGTCGGGACTCGACATGCACGATTTCAGAATTTTGTTCTAAAGCCAAAATTTCTTATGGAATACTTTAAGGGGATTGTAAGAAGTGAAAAAGTTCGTTGGTCGGGTCACAATCCAGCTTCAAGTTGGGCCGCACTTTTGATGATGTTTTTCGGTCTGGGGCTTGGCACAACTGGGTTTATGATGGCTTCCGGTGGTGACAAAGAGGTTCTCGAAGAAATTCATGAGGTGTTGGCCAATAGTTTTTTTATTGTCGCATGTGCTCATGTCTTGGGAATCGCACTCCATACCCTGCGCTTCAAAGAGCTTATAGGTCTCAGTATGGTGACGGGAAAGAAAGAGAATGTGCCAGATGAGGAAGCGATTAGTTTGCCAAGAACAGGCCTAGGTATTATTTTTGTCTCATTGGTATTTGCATTTTCTATCCACCTACTTAAAAACTTCGACACAGAAACGAAGAGATTAAAGATATTTGGATTTCCCATTCAATTAGGTGAAACAGCGAAAAATGACAATCACGGTGAAGATGATTAGAAGTTTGACATCGAATTGAGCTTTTCTTCGCACAAAAGACAGGGATTAGTTGTTGCATAGAGCCCACTTTCGAGGTGAGGGTAGCTATGTTTCGTACCGTTCTTTTTGTTTTAGTCGGAGTCTTCGCTTCTTTGGGGAGTGCTCAGGACCACTCGACTGATAACGCTTTGAATCTTTTCTCTTCGTCCCATAGTTTCAAAGGGGAGCCTCGTTTTACAGCAGAGTCTCACTTGGAATTATTGCCTAATAAAGAGGTGCCTAAGCTATCGGTCCATCGTGAATCGGGTCAATTAACAATTCAGGCTGGGAAAACGTTGCCTGCCGTTCATGTTTATCGCGGGGAGAGAGGAAGGCCTCAAGGCGATTTTGATCTGTTTGCTGTAGAGGCTGGGAGAGTCAAGACGTTTGCTGCTGCAAAGAGAGCCTGCGATATGCTACCTCCCTTGGGAGAATGGCGGTTGGCCAATGTCGTTCATGTGATGGCTTTTTTTTCGGATGTTTTACCGGCTCATCCTATGTTTGATAAGCCGCAATTCAAGGGACGTTTTTTTTGGGCGACTTCTTTGGATGAAAAAGAGGATCGTAAAAACCGAGATGATTTCGTAGCGGCCAACGATGGCGGTGGAGAAGCGATTCAGGTCCTTTCATTCAAGAGATTCATACAGTGGATACATGCATCAAGAGACAACGCTAAAAGTGAAGCTGAGAAAAAATATTATGATCAGTTGTTGCATCAAGTGAATGAGGGCATTCCAACGATCTGTATTCGAGGTCAGGAACCCCAGAGTAAATAGCGCATCGTTCCACTTTAAAGGCTTTGGACTTTTTACGAAAAAAAGTAAAATAGAGCGCACGGGGGGCTCGTGAATCTATCCAAACTTTTGATCATCTTTTTGCATATTGGATTTTTTAACTTCATTGGTTGTGGAACCCTTTCTGCTCAGACGAGAGAACGGGTGGTTTTAGATACTTGTTCCGAGAAAAGTTTAGAATTAAAAGAGCAAATTCTTGAGGCTAGAAGGTGCTCGATAGATTCGGATTGTTCGCTCTCTGACAGGATAGTTTCCTGTCAGTTTACCCCCTGTTATGGCTACCCAGTGAATAGATCTACGGACGTTCCTGAGCTAGAGGCTCAATTATCAGATTATGAAAATAGCTGCTCGGAACCTCTCATGTGTGCTTGTCCACCTATCGAAGAGAGCCCTCGGTGTATATTGGGGCTTTGCACTTATCCTAATGCTTAGGTTCGCTTGTTTTTGAGGACGGTAATAATTTGTTATACAAAAGGGCGAACAGTCCAAAGTGCATAAATCCTTCTTGAAATCCGTATAAAATTCCGACTAAGAGGCCCTTCGGGCTGACTGAATATCCCCAAGGCCCGTAATAACGCTCGAGAGTTTGAGCGAATTCCACCAATCCTCCAACCTGGAGCATAGCCAAAAGCGTGCTCATAAAAAAAATGAAAGCACAGTAGATGCCGGCAGCGAGTGCTAGTTTTAATACATTAAATTTTGCGTACTCCATTTTGAGTCTCCTTGAGCAAAGAGACTCTGCAATCGATGCGCCTATCTTTAATGTGAGTGGGAGATAAGTGGCGTCCCCAACGAGATTCGAACTCGTGTCCTTACCGTGAAAGGGTAATGTCCTAGGCCTCTAGACGATGGGGACCCAAAGAAAGCGATATAAAACACTTAAGATTGCTATTTTGCAAGTACTAACGTGGAGAGACTTTAAAACGGGCTAATCGCCAAATATTGTAATCTCTTAGAAAGGTCTCTAGACAGCCTTGGGCAAAGGCTTTGGGCTCAATTTTTAACTCGTTCAGACCCGAGGTGGGAATCGGGGTTCCTTCCGTTTTTACGTTGATTCCGAAATGGATGAGCACCGAAACCGGGCTTTTCGTAGCAATAGAAACCGAAAGTTTCCGGCTTCTGTAGTAAATGTCGTTGCCTTTTCTGCTCAAATCTCTAATTCCTTGCTCCCACAGCCAACCATAAGCTGTAGCTACCAAAAGATGCTGAAGTAGTATGCCATGGTCGAGTGAATCGATGAAAAATTCACCCAAGAAATGAACCATGTCCAAGCTGTAAATAGGGGCCTTTCTTTTGACATCTTCAAGGTCAACCATGTGGGCTAGAGATACTTCGCAGGGCCCTTGAAATGCAGTTAAGCTGTTCCCCAGAAGTCCTGTATTTTCATAGATCCAATGGGGTTTCAGTTCTTTGCCTGTGTATGCAATTGAACTATCTAAGTACTGGATTGATAAAGAGTCCATCAACTGTTTTTCCGTTGTGAATGAGCGCCCGTTTTAATCTCATACAGGACTCACAATTTCCACACATTCTTTCTTGGTTTTGGTAACAGCTCCATAAAAGCTCGAATGGAAAGCTAAGTGAATTGCCAAGAGCTACAATCTCAACTTTATTCATGTCGATGGTTGGTGATACTACTTTTACTTGATTAGCTGTTGAGAGACTGAGCGCTTTGTTGATAGCTTTCAAGTAATTGGATGAATTATCTGGAAAGGTACTCGCTTCTTCCGCGTTAAAACCCACAATAATACTGCTCATTTTCCGGCTCTCTGCGATTCCAGCAGCAACTTCCAAAAAAACTCCATTTCTATTGGGAACCCAAACTTGTGTAGCGCTTTTTAAAGAGGTTCGCTTTTGGTCTAGGCCTTTTAGGGTCGGTTCCGGTAGGGCTTCATTGTGAGATAACAAACCCTTGGACTCAAACCCGGAGAACCAGGGGAGTTCTACAACTTCATGAGGTATTTTGTAGTAACTACAGATTTGTTTTGCGTGAGATATTTCTTGAGTCTTTGCTCTTTGCCCATAGTCGAAAGTCAAAGCACAGCTGATGTTAACCCCTTCGGAGTATAACCACGCCATAGCAATAGCTGAATCTAAGCCGCTTGAGAGCAGAGCAATAGCATTTTTGGGCTTTGAGTCCATGAACACGGACTACCACAAAGTGGTTTAAAAACCTAGTGAGAGGCTGTTTGTGGTCGGGTTAACCTTCGGTAAGACGGTCGACTCTTCGATTAAGTTCTTGAAGTTGTCGAACTAGTTTTTTGAGGCGTTCGTTGGTGCTTTCAGGTGTTTTGGGGGCTGCGACCAAGGTCATTTTATCGCTACCAAAATCTAAGATGTCACTTAAAGTAGTGTGGATATCTTTTCGAATCAGATTTGAAGGTTTCTTCTGATTATCTCCCATGACCGTCCCCCTAAAGTATCTCGATTGCAGTTACTCTTTAGTTAACGGCATACAGTTGATTTTCTTTAATAACTAGCCACACTGAGCGTTGGATTCCGTGCGGCGTTTTCGACAAATCTCCGCTTTTCCACGTCTTTGCGAGGTTTTCACGGATTTGCGTTGCGGAATGAGGCAATGCATTAATCTTGAAGATTTTCATCCAGTGGAAAGAATTGGAGTTCGGAGCTAGTTGACATGGCTCTAAAATGCTCTTGATGTCCACTGATTCCCCAGTGCGTTGAACTATAGCGAGATTGGCAAGCTTGATAATGGTTTCAGGTTCTTTCCATCGGTAAAATTCCTTGAAGACCTCATTGCCCATGATGAGAGTCAGCTCTCCTGTTTGCCCTTGGGATAACTCACGGAGAGTGTCTTTCATGTAGCTAAGGCCATTGCGTTTAAGCTCCCCGTCCCAAATTTCCAAGCGAGAATCACCCATTTCTTGCAAAGATGCTTCGAGCATCTTCAATCGTAAATCATCGGGTATTTTTGATGGGCTGTTCTTCAATGGATTCTGTTTAGCAGGAACGACTAAGATTTTTTTAAAGAGCCCCGTTTTTAAGAGGGATTGCAGAAGGTGAACGTGCCCCAGATGAATGGGATCAAAAGTTCCACCGTAAACACCAATCAAACTTTCTCTTCTCTCCATGTAGGCGCTCTCTTGGCTAGTTCATCTAAGAGTTTATCAAGACCGGCTCTTGTTTTTGAACTAATAAAAAAACCTTTAAGTTTTCGTTTTTTTAGTGCTTCTTGTTTGCGCTTAAGAGCAGCTTCTGTGAGGAGATCGACTTTGGTGAAAACTAAAATCTCCTCTCTCTTTAGAAGGCTCTTATCAAAAGCACCCAACTCTTTTCTAATAAGTTTGATGTTTTTTTCTATTTCAGCTGGCTCTTGGTTTACTTCGATGAGATGCAAAAGCACTCGATTTCTNNGCAACGACTCCTAGGTGAGGTTCAAGTGTTGTGAAAGGATAGTCCGCAATTTTGGGTCTGGCGCGACTCACTGAGGACAGGAAGGAGGATTTCCCAGCATTTGGAAACCCAATCAACCCCACGTCTGCTAGAAGTCGCAATTCTAGTTTTAGTTCCTTTTCGATACCGGGGATTCCTTTAGTAGCGGTCCTTGGGGCTCTGTTGGTTGAGGACTTGAAAGATAAGTTCCCTCGTCCACCCCTTCCACCTTCGGCGATGAGAACCGTCTGTCCATGAATGGTTAAATCTTCAATGAGATCTCCTGTCGCAAGGTCATAAATCATCGTTCCCATGGGAACTAAAATGGTGAGGTCTTCGCCTGCGCGACCATTACAGTCGCTCCCCATACCGTGTTCGCCGCGTTCAGCTTCGTATTTAGGTTGGTATTTGAAATCTAAAAGACTTGTTTTGTCCCGAGTTGCTCGGAGATAGACATTTCCTCCGCGACCGCCATTGCCGCCATTGGGTCCGCCGTAAGGTATTCCAGTTTCACGACGGAAACTGACACAGCCGTTCCCTCCGGCGCCAGAGATGACGCGAATATTAACTTCATCGATTAATGCCACTTGAGTCTCCTAGAACTTCAGGAGAGAGGGTCTTAGGCTTCAGCGTGAGCTTCTACAGGATAAACCGACACTTTTTGACGATCTTTTCCGTAGCGCTCAAAAGCGACTTTGCCAGGAATGAGTGCATAAAGAGTCCAATCTCTTCCTGTTCCTACATTGAATCCCGCATGAAATTTGGTGCCACGTTGTCTTACAATGATATTGCCCGGAACAACCAATTCACCACCAAAAATTTTCACGCCAAGTCGCTGTCCTTGACTATCTCTACCGTTGCGTGAACTTCCACCTGCTTTTTTGTGTGCCATTAGTTGCCCTTTCTCTCAAACTTTTCAATTAGGAGACGAGTGTAATCCTGTCTGTGACCGTAGGTTCTTTTGTAATTGTGACGGCGCTTGTACTTGATGGTTTTTAATTTGGGACCTTTTTCATCGCCCAAAACTAAAGCATGCACAGTGACTGCGACTCGGGGTTTTCCTACCGCAACTTCACTTCCGTCAGCGTATAAAAGAACATCGTCCAAAGCGATGGTTTTTCCCGGTTCTGCTTCCAATTTTTCCACGAGGAGTTCGAAGCCTGGCTCCACTCGATATTGCTTCCCACCTGTTCTAATCACTGCGTACATTGAATCGCTCCTTAAAACTCGCCCTCTAATGCGAAAGTTAATGCACTCTCATAATGCAGTCCGTGAAACTCGTCAACTAATTAGAATTCCCTAGGATTCTGTGGAATGGGGATATTCAATTTTTTTGGAGGGTGTATACAGATTGATCCACAGGCTCAATAAATATCGAGAAAATTAAGTTAAGTTATTGAAAATAAATGTATTCAGAAAGGTGTTGAGTTGTTGTTCAGTTTAAAGTGGTTAGGCAGGTTTTTGGGTGGGGCTACGCACGATTATGATGGAATTCGGTTTGCAACCTTTGGTCATCATGATAGCCCCCCTTATCAATCTCTTGCTACTCGCTTCTTTTTTCCTAGGCTTGGCCCCAGCTTTGGGAGCGGATTTCAGCCAAGAGGATTCTTTAGAGGTCACTGTTAAAGAGTATGAAATCCCTGAGAACATGGCAGATACCGAGAACTTTGAGGTCGAGCCCAGCTCTACGCATTCATTGATTAAAAATGAAACCATGGAATCTCCATTGGAGATTCCCACCGAGAGAGTTTATCTTGCCCCTCTCACAAATGTGCCCCCCGCACCCGAAGTTGAGAAAAAAGAGGAATTAGAAATCGCGCAAGATGAACCTAAGCAGGGTTTGGATTCTGTGGAGCCCGAGGTCTTAGGCGCATTGGGCATCAAACGTCTCGCAAAAGGAATCAATATTTTTCGATTCTCTAGCTATTATTTAAAATCGCGATCACCTTTAGCTAATCGGAGAGCGCTTCCCCAAAATTCTGTTCAATAAGTCACAAACCTAATAGTTCGGATGAATGTTTCGAGGGGCGTTTTTTCTTCTTTCACTCCTTTTAGTTTTAGTCCAAGTCAGAAAGTGGAAAACGGACATCGATTTTACTCAAAGTTTTTGTAGTGGTGTAACGAGCTCCCAAACCCACCAAACTTCACAAAAGAAAAAGCGAGTTCGTGGATATTTACGAGAAATATCGCAAAACTTTTGGGAACTCCGGGGGGCCCGTGTCTTAGTGTCAGGTAAATGGATGAAAATCGGGGGATCGGTCCGATTGTTTGAGAAGCCCAATTTTTATCAGACCCGTTACAAGCTCGTGGATATTGATGGGGAACTCCATTGCTCCTCGAGTTATCAAAATTTCAGCTCTAAACAGGACTTTATTTTTCAGCGTCAAGAAAGAAATCTCTATTTTAAGAAAGTGGTATTTCTTAAAGAGAGTGAGACCACTTTTTTCTCAGTGGTTATGGGTTTAGGAGCTCATTTCCGATTCTTTATCGATCGTTTTTTAGAGAAGACACCCCATTTGAAAGGAATTGTTTGGGCGGTATGGACTGGCGAAACTTCGAAATTAGATCCCAGATTGACCGAGTTTTATACTCGCGGGGGGCTTCTTCCTCTCATTGCGCTTAGCGGGCAGCATGTCGGTGTTCTTGTTTTGTTGTGTCGGTTTTTATTGTTCTATTTGCCTCGGCGAGTTGTCGAGTCGTTTAGGTTTCGTAAGCACTATCGAAAAATAATACTATTTCTTCCTGTTGTGGTTTGTTTAACATTAACAGTGACTAGTTTTGGAACTCCATCGGTTTTGCGCACTCTCGCCATGGCCGTGTCGGTTCTTGTCCTACGGTGGCGTTGTAAAATCTGTTCGACTGAGCAATTGTTATTTTCCAGCTCTGCTATTTTGATTTCTATCAATCCCAGTTTGTTCGAAAAGGGGTCCTTCATCTTAAGCTTCAATGGTGCTTATTTGTTAAATGAGTTATCTGGTGTGAAGGGAACTCAAGGACTGCTTAGAGGTTATTTGCTTGATTCGCTTATCATGGCAGTGACTGTAGTCCCAGTTGTTTTGTTTTTCTTCGGTCAGTGGTCTTATTTGGCGCCTGTTTGCGCAGTCCTACTCAGTTGGCTCTGGGCTCTGGTTGTGATTCCAGCAGGGTTTTTGATCCCAATCTTGAGTTGGATTCCTGATCTCCTTTCCTCACCCATTTTGCGTAAAGTGGAGGCGGCGTGGCAATATTTGGTGGCGTTTCATTTGTATTTTGAAAAAATAGTGTCAAATTCGAGTGGTCTCTTTATTCGTTTTTCAGCAGCAGAAGCTCTTTTATTACAAATGGCTCTTTTATCTTTCGTGAAATCAATTCTTGAATATCTCGGAGTGATTAACGCAAGGCGCGGTCGATGATGCTGTTGGGTTTGATTTTTTTCGCCAAAAAGTGTCAAATGAGGGTGTTGCCCAGTGGCATTAACTAGTAACTTTGGGGAGCGTCATGCCGGAAAAACATATGCCTTCTGCAAATCGTATTAAAGAAACCCTGGGGCGTCTTTACGAAAACCAACCTCCACATTTTCGCGAGTACATGCGACGTTATCAACAAGATCCAACAAGCAGGGTGTTTGCCCCGTTAGCGGAATCCTACCGACGTTTAGGTCGATTGGACGAAGCCATTGATATTTGTATCGAGGGATTGAAGCATCATCCCGATTTCATCGGTGGAAGAGTTGCTCTGGCGAGATGTTTTATTGATAAAAAGCGATACGTTCGTGCCAAAGAGGAATTAGAAATCGTGGTTGGCATTGCCCCAGATAATCTTTTAGCACAGCGATTGTTGGGCGATTGTTTTTTTAGTCTTAAAGAGATGGAACAGGCTTTGAGGTGTTATAAACTCGCTCTAGTGCTATCCCCATCTGATGTGGGACTGCAAGACAAAGTTCATCGGATGGAGATGCAATTGCACCGAGGAGATTTTGATGAGCCTCAGTCAGGCAATGAGAGTCCTGCTTCAGTTTCGAGTTCATTGACGGACAGCTCTCTCACTGTACGGTCGCTTGGCAAGCAGCCGGAAAACGTCGGACTTGCAGAAACTTTTTTGGATGACGTTGAAGCGTTAGTTCCTAACGAAATTTCCGACTGTACTCATCCGATTTCGGAGTCCTCAGTTCAAGTTCAATCTATAAGTGAAGTCAGCTCCGTCCTGATGGATGGCCATTCGAATCAAGATGAAGATATTCAACTTAATGAGACAGAGGAAGACGAGTTGCGAAGAGCGAAAGTGGATGCCATTTTAGGATTCGAGGAGGAACGAGGCGATTCCTTTAAAACTGAAGATGTTGCAAAGGTTTTTGCTGAAGAGACTTCTAGCGTTGCAGAGATTACAACTCAAACCTTGGGAGACCTCTATCTTTCACAAGGGCAATTTGAAAAAGCCTTGAAGATTTTTGATAAGATTTATCGACAGCGCCCGAGTGCAGAGCTTGCGCACAAAATTCAGAGTTGTCGAACTCATTTAGGGGTGGATTCCCAATCCTTAAAAAGGCAGCAAAAAATAGATGCTCTCAACGCTATTTTAAAGAAAAACAGGAATAACCGTTGAATTTTTTCTGTAAATCAGCGACAACTATGCGAATTTTCGAAGAGGGTATATGATTTCAACAAGTGAATTTAAAAAAGGTGTTTGTATTGAAATAGAGGGTACACCTTATGTGATTGTCGAGTTTCAGCATGTAAAGCCCGGCAAAGGAAATGCTTTTGTAAGAACTCGTATCAAAAATTTAGTCACTAACAACACCATCGATAAAACTTTCAAGTCTGGTGAAAAAGTGGGAGAGCCAGAGCTTGAAAAAAAGAGAATGCAATTCTTATATGCTGATGGCGCAGGTTACCAGTTCATGGATTTAGATGCTTATGAACAGCTATCGCTCGATAAAGAAACTGTTGGAGATAACAAGTATTACTTAATTGAAAATTTAGAGATCGAAGTACTCTACTACAAGGGGCGACCGATCGCTGTAGAGATGCCCAATTTTGTTGAGCTCAAGGTCACTTACTGCGAGCCAGCTATCAAAGGTGATACCGTGAGCGGCGGAGGAAAACCCTGTACCGTTTCGACCGGATTAAACGTAATCGTGCCCTACCATATAAAGCTCAATGACATTTTAAAGATCGATACTCGTTCGGGTGAATACGTCGAAAAAATCAATAAGTAGCAACTTGTAAACTTAAAGCGCGGTCAGTTTGTGCTGTCTTTCTAGGAAGGGTGGTTATGGCTGGTGTGCATCCTAAGGAAGTTCTTCGGGAAGCGAGGGATTTAGAATCACGCGGAGAGAGCAAGAAAGCTTCGCTCAAATACGCATCTCTCATTCCTATTCTCATGCGCCGTAGTAAATTCAAAGAAGCTGTGGAGCTATGCGAGAAAGTTTTAAAGCTATCTCCTTCATCGACTCGATTACACATCACGCATGCTTTATGCCTGAATCAATTAGGGCAAACAAAAGAGGCCTTTAGCGCTATCGAAAAATTTGCCTTGGGGGGGCTCCAACAGAATCGGCTAAGTGCGTATTTGGATATTGCCAAAGAAAAACTAGTTACAAAACTCGTACTTTATAAGTGCTTTCTTGAAACCGTCTTGAAAGTTGAGAGAACAGAAGCTTCCATATTTTTTCTTCTTTCGGGTGTTTTGTCCGAGTTGGGAGAAAATGAGAGAGCTCTTGAAATCACTTTTGCAGGTTTAAAAGTTTCAGAAAAATCAGAGGAAGGTAGGAATCTCCTTAAAAGTTTTATATTAAAGCGTGCTAATCCAGGCGAAACGGAAGCTTTTGAAAAATGGATAAATGGCGAACTTTCATTAGAACAGTTGCAAAGAAAAGTTTTGTTCCTCATCGCAGATCCTGCAAATGAGCAAGCAAAGGCTGGAAATTCAGACGAAGTGAGTAGTTATTGGACTATGTCCATTCTAAAGTCATTTGATGAGAACTCTGGGGATAATTTAAAAAAACTTATTCAAGATCTTGAAGAGGAGCTAGGTCAGACTCCTAAAGGGATTGAACCCATTCATACTTTAGTTGACGAATTTAGACAGAAAGCCCGGACGCTCGTCAAAGATGATTCTTTGGCCCTGATTGATCTTGCTGTTGCATTTCGAGAGATGGGCTTACTCATTGAGGCGAAAGAATTTTTGCTCTTGGTTTCTTCTGAGGACCCGAAATATTTGGTTGCTCAGTCGATGCTCGGGGAGATTGAATTAGAGTCTGGAGCCACTATGGGTGCTCTAGATATTTTTCAAATGATATTACGCAATCCTCAAGTTCCTGAAGAAATTGCCAAGGAAAGTCTGTACAGCATTGCAAAAATCTATATTCAGCTAGGCGATTTAGGTAGAGCGGAAGAGTCTGCCCAGAAATTATCAAACCTTGATCGACATTATCGTGGTATTAATAAAGTGATGCAAGCCATCATCAATAGAAGAGATAATAAAGTGGGAAGCAAGAGCTAAAGACTAAATGAAAAGGTCGCTATTTAAAATTTTTCTCGGGCTTGGCCTACTGTACTTTGTGTTGAACTTACTGTTCTCCTCGAGTTGGGTACAAGATTTCATTCTGACAGAAGTGAGGAAGCTCGCTGAGCCTCAAGGGGTCCAAATCAATATAGCACAAGTCGAAGTCTCTCTGCCGATTCCTAAAATCTACCTAAATAAAGTCACGCTAAGGACTTCACCACAAAGCCCCATACAGCTTCCAAGCGCCCTTTCAATGGAAAGGATTAAAATTGTCATTAATCCGCTATCTATTTTGCTGGGGAAACTCACGTTGAGTGAAGTCTCACTGTTTCAACCGAAAATTGTTTTAGAAGAGGCTGACCTGTTATATCGAAAAATTGAGAAAGTTCTAAAAGCCCAGTCGAAATGGAAAGTTAAGAGTGGCGGCCTTAACATTGAAATTGAGAAAGTTGGTATTGTAGACGCTTATGTTTTGGTGAGCCTATCCGACCCCAAAATAGCCATCGATTCAGGTAGATTTACTCTTTTTGTAGCTAAAGCAGCGAGGGATCAATTCAACATCACTTCAAACTTTTCAAGTTTAACCCTTGATCGAGGAAAACTACATTCCGTTATTCGTTCAGCCGATTTTGACCTCGATGTCACATCCACAAGCGTAAGGGCCAATCGGGTTAACATTGAAAGTGATTGGATGTCTCTCACCCTCAAAGGAGCAACCTCTCTCCCAATTCGAGCAAATACGGGACCCGATTCTTTCCGGGCTGTATATTCAATTAAAGCATCTGTTGCTGCTTTGACTCAGATCGAAGAGTTTCAAAAAAACTTGCCTAAAGACTTCTCTGGTACAGTTTTAAGCGAGGGGACGCTGGAGAAGAACGGTAAAAGCTATTCTGGACAAGGGAAACTTGCGATCAATGATTTTAATTGGGATGGATATTTGCTGAACTCCGGTCAGTTAGCTTTTACTGCGGACGGAAAGAAAATGACGGCTTTTGGTCTGTCAATTGACGTTGGGCAGGGGAAAATTACTTCAGAAAAAATGATTTTAGAATTCAAAGAGAAGTCGCCGATCTATGGTGAGTTTCAAATCGACAATTTGGAACTGCATCGGTTGATGGATAATTTAAAAATAAAAAGAAACCCACTTTATGTTGGGTTGAATGGAAAGGGTAAATTTAAGGGTTCACTTGACGAACCATTTAACCTTTCCGGTGAACTCAATACAGACTTCAATCACTTAACAGTGCTTGCCCATCCAGATGAGCCTATATCAGTCGATAACACTGTGGTTACCATTGATGGAGGTAAGCTCACGTCATCTTTTGAGTTGAAAAAGGGCGAGGGGCATATCAAAAGTCAGGTGCAAGTTCTTGATGGTGCTATCGTTGCTGATTCTCATTGGAAGACCGGCCTGTCGCCTGAGGTTGTGGTCGAAGGAAAGTCATTATCTTTATCACGGCTCAAGAAAATTCAAGATTTAGCTTTCGGAGGTATGGCTGACCTTCAAGCCAAAATAAAGATCGAAAATGGAGAACCAGTCATTTCGGGTGCTTTTGACCTAAAAAACGGGGAGATTGCCAGAGTTGTGCTCGGCTCGGTAAAGGGGAAAGTTCAATATCAGGACGATTTACTTTCTTTTGAATCTCTAGAGCTTCCTTCTCTTGACACAATTAGGAGCGATGGTTTCGTCGATTTTAAGCCAAAACTAACAAGATATAAATTCAACATTTCAACAAAAAGGGCCTCAGTCGATCAGGTTTTTGACTTTTTTAAACGAAACAAGCTTGAATTTTCTCCACCTCGGGGGGGGGAGCTGTCTGCTAAAGTGACGCTTGAGGGGGGGCATGACGAAAAGGGAATTCAAGTCACCGCCAATGGCAATGTGCGGGGGATTAGCTGGTTTGAGGAAAAGTGGTTGGGAGGAGCTTTCTCTCTGACTTACCGTGATGATTTTGTTGAGATTACGAGAGGGACTTTGACAAAACCTCGAGGAGCTATTGGATTTCAAGGGTTTTTTAAAAAACAAAAATCAAAGTTAAGATTACAGAGTTATGGGCTTAAACTTGAAGACTTAGACTATGTCAAAGGGGCTCCGATCGCAGGTGAAATTGTAGGCCAGATTAATTTAGAAGGGGATCTGACAAGGCCTAATGGTCGGGGAGAGCTTAAACTCATCAAGACATTGTTTAGGAATCAATCCCTAGGCGACTCGAATATATCCATCAAGGAAACCCCTGAAAAAACTGAGTTCGTCGGAAACCTTTTTGGACAATCACTTCAAGGACGATTGGTCTCGATTCATAGCGAAAAACAATTGGGTTCTGAAATTCTCCTGAATTTTAAAAATTGCAATGTGCTACCTCTGATCTCGATGTGGTCGGGAAAAGATTTGGCGGCCTTTGGGGGGATTAGAGCTACGGGGGACGTTGAACTTTCGGGCAACTTTAATGAATGGCATTCTGTCAGTGGTTCTGGAACGCTGGGAGAGCTGGAATTGGAACTTAAAACAGCGCCCGTGAAAAACCAGCGACCAATATCTTTCGTGGTTGAAAAAGGTTCAATCAAAGTTTCACCCTTTGAACTTTCGGGGCAAGATAGTCTTATTTCAGGGAACATTGATATCAATCCCAAACAAGCCGTGCAGGGTGCTCTCGATGCCAAAGTTGATTTACTGTATTTGCAACCCTTCATTCCTGGGCTTGAGTTTGGATCTGGCAAAGTAACAGCTGGCATAAGAGTTTCTGGGAAATTACCCAATTTTGAAATGCTTGGAAACTTAAGTGTTGACGACGGAGCATTCAAAATCAAAAACCTAAGCGAAGATTTTCGAAATGTACGGAGTCAGTTTTCGCTGACGCAAGACAGTTTACGAATTGACCGATTCGAAGCTACTCACGGGGGAGGTAACCTTCAGGTTAAAGGTGGTATTGAGATTGGTCGCTTTTCTAAATTTGCCCCAAATTTACAGTTGGTCGCCAGAGGGATTGGTTTTAAACAAGACCGGTATTTGAGTCTCAAATTGAGCGGAGATCTTCAGTTGAAGGGAAGTGAGTTCCCACTGTTACTATCCGGTAACTGCAAAATTGACGAAGGCCGCTTATCTGAATTCGATATTAAGCCCCAGGGGGGCTCCGATGAGGTTAGTCTGAAGTTTGACCTTAAGTGTCGAGCAGAACGTGGTTTTTATGTTGATACCGAAGTGATGCAAGCTGAGTGGAAGGGGGATTTTCACTTGTTAGGAGACAACACGGCGCTCGGTCTTCTTGGTGAGGCAGATAGTATCAAGGGCGCAGTTTTTTTTAAAGAGACTCAATTTAATTTAAGCAGTGCTAATGTTAAGTTTGAAAGTAGAGAGAAAATAAGTCCTCGTTTTAATGTTCTAGCGAAGAGCTTTGTAAAAGAACAACGCACTCAAGTTCCGATTGAGTATGAAGTCAACTTAAGCGCCTATGGAACTCCCCAAGATTACAAAATAAGATTGAGTTCGGTACCATCTTTAGCTGAGCCGGATTTGATTGCGCTTTTGATTTTGGGGGTCACGACTCGAGGACAAGACGATAATTACTTGGATTTCGGAAGTACCTTAGTTGGTAAGAGCCCGTTACAGTCAAAACTCCAAAATGAACTTGGAGTGAATATCAGAGTTAATATGCAGCGGACCGGGATTGGAGGGGCAGGGACACCGGGCAGTTCCCAAGGGGCAACGCAGGGGCTTCCACTCGTAAATAACGACGGCTCTGTGCCTGCTGTAAAAATTCAAAAAGAGATTACCAATAAGACAAAAGTGTCCTATTCTAGTACCTTAGATCAGAATGCGATGAAAGAGTTTAAAATAGAACAGTTGTTGGATGAGAACTTTACCGTCAATGCAAGCGCAGTTGATAAAATTAGAGGAACCACTCAGAACGATGCCATTAAATCGTATGGTTTGGATTTTAGGTATCGTTTTCAGTTTGAATAAAGCCCTATCTTTTAATTCCCCCACCCCATTCGTCCACTCAGTCCAAATTCCAAATATAAGTGCCAACGAAGGTCAGAAAATTCAAAAAGCGCTGGGTCTTGAGGTCGGATCCAAACTCGATCTTAAGAGGATAGACCAGAACATACGAGAACTTGTTCAAGGCGGAAAAATTCAGAGCCTGTTTATTCGTAAACAAGAATCCCCTCAAGGTCTTGATTTGATTCTTGATGTCAATTTGGTTGAAAGACTTAAGGATCTTGATCTCTCGGAGGTCAGGCCTGACATCCAGAGTGAGATCAGTTCCTCCGCTGAACTTTTGGAGCCTGATAAAGTTATTGAACCCAGAAATATGTCCAATCTTAAACAGGCTATTAGAACTGCTTATGAAGCAAGGGGGTTCTTTTTTGTTGAAGTAGACATCAAAAAAGAAAAAAAAATTGATTCTGATCTCGTAGGTCTCAAAGTCAGCGTGATCGAAGGAATGCCAACACGAATTAGCCGCATCAAATTGGGAAATGTCGACAAAGAGCAAGCGGCGGAGTTCAGACGAGCTATTAATTTAAAAGTGGGAGAGCCTTTCACTCGCACGGCACTGGAAAAGTCCATTAACAGTCTCAATGAATATTTTATCTCAAATCAGTATCCCGATTCGAAAGTGGATGAGACAAATTTAAACTTCAATGAAACCAAGAGCCGTGTTGAAATTGAGTTTGTACTTAAAGTAGGTAAGAAGTATCAGTTTGTATTCAATGGAAATTCTCTGTTCCCGTCGGATGTCATTCGTCAGTGGATTACGCCTGACGTTTTGGGGCAGTCTGATCCTATTCGGTATATTCAGCAACTCATTTTAGAGCGCTACAAAGCAGCGGGTTATCATTTTTGCGAAGTGTCTTGGACCGCTGAAAAAAACAATGCTGGTAAAGTTCAGATCTACAAGTTCGCAATTGATGAAGGATCTCGAGTTGTCATTGATTCGCTTATTGTCAACGGGGCCAGTGAAATCGGAGTCAGCAGATTTAAAAAACTCTTTTTTGAGCATGGATCAGGGGTGTTGAGCAGAGGGGTTTTTTGGGAAGCCGGACTCGAACAAACATGTAAAGACATGATCAGTTGGCTTGAAGAGGACGGCTATCTAAGAGTTTCTCTTCCGGTTCCGAGAGTCAGTTTTTCCAATGATAAAAAAGGCGTAGATCTTATTTTTAATGTTGAATTGGGAACGCAAACCGTAGTTAGCCGAATCGATTTGAATGGTGTTGGTTCAGCCCGTCGGAAAGATATCGAGGCACTGATTCTTTTTCAAGTCGGAGAGCCCGTAAAAAAAAGTCTTATCGATCGGTCCAAGGAGCTTATTGAACAGTTTTATCTGCGCGAAGGTTTTTCTGATGTAAAAGTGCAAAGAGATAACGGGATCGTGTATGGCGAAGATCCATCAAGGGCGATCGTACGAATTTCCGTGGATGAGGGTATTCAGTATTTCGTAGGAAATGTCACAGTCGAAGGGAACCGCGTCACTAAGACCGAAGTCATTGAGAGGGATATCCGTGTTAAGCCCGGTGAAAAGTATGATGCCGAAAAAATAAGACAGTCTGAAGATGAACTATTACTTACTGGGCTTTTTTCAAAAGTTGAAATGATAGGGACAGTGGACCCTATCGACAAAAACAAGAAGAATTTAAAAGTAGCCGTTCTGGAGACTAAAGCTGGTAGCGGTGAGCTCGGATTGGGAGCGGTTTATGAGGATCCAAGGTTTAGGCTCCGTGGATTTTTGGGCGTAGCTTATAACAACATGTTCGGATTGAATCAGACGGCTTCGGCTAGAACTGAAATTGGATTACCCCTGACATCGAAGTTAGAGCTAGTTCCATTTGTGGAATACTCAGCTGTTTTGGGTTACCGAGCGCCTTATCTTCTAAATGTTCCGGCTGTTTTTTTTAGTCAGGCTAGTCTCGATAATTACGAGGTTGGTACCAATTCTGGCGGAACAATCTCCAATTTGCAGAGTAGAGCTAGAATTGAAGAACGGGTTGAAAAAAAGTTTTCCCAGGTGTTTAGGTTTATTTATCGATTTCATCGGTATGAAAGAACTACAACAAAAACGTTAGTGTTGATGGATGCGAATGACCCGAATAACCCTACCAATCCGAATGGTAATAATTATCAACCCGGATTTCCCCCAGCTACAGAGACCGTCAATATCGGTTCAACAGGTCCTGGTTTTCAGCTTGATTTCCGAGATGATCCTTTTAATCCTACTAAGGGTACTTTTCACACGCTTGATGGAGAGCTGGCACTGCCCGCGTTGGCTTCAAGTCGTGAAGTTAGTTTTCATATGTGGATGTTAAGAAATTCGTTCTACGTTCCTCTATTTGATCCGTTCGGACTCGCACTTTTTGCAGGAGCCGGTTATGCAGACTCTCTGGACCATCAGTACCCCATTCCAAAAGCAAGGCTGTTAACCGAACTCTCGCTCGGAGGTCAGGGCTCTATTAGGGGCTTTTCGCCTCGCAGGTTCAATCCTCAGGTCAATTCGGTGACTGCCGGATTTTACAATCTACGAGGAGAATTAAGAACAGAAGTATTTGGTGATCTGAGTTTGGCGGTCTTTGTAGACTCTGGACAAATATTTTCTAAATTAGCCGCTCAATCATGGTTTACTGATAATCGGCATGATGGTGTAGGGGTAGGGTTACGTTATAAAACACCAGTGGGACCAGCCGTTATAGATATTTCGCAGGGATTGGGAAAGGATAGGGAGGTTATTAAATTTAACTTCACTATAGGAGTTTTCTAGGATCTTTGATTTTTCTGTTTTTTTGAGTCGTTCCGGCCTGCTTCTTTATTTTTGCTCAATTTTACTTTTATCTGCTTTCCCGGATTAATTTGTGAGCGTTTTAAATTATTCCATTTGAAGAGGTTTTGTACGGTTACATTATACTTTTCAGAAATAGACCACAATGATTCTCCACTTTGAACAGTGTGAGTTACGTATTCTCCATTCGGTGAACTTTCAGCAGAAGGAGTTCGGCTCGGTGGAGAGCTTGGTAGATTTTTTTGAGATGTCCGAATAGAGGCTCCCTTGGGCAATACCAACACTGTTCCTGGGGCTAAAGATTCTTTAGTGCTCATGTTGTTAGCATTGGCTAGAGCTGAGGATGTTACTCTGTATCGATTTGCGATGGATTTCAAAGTATCCCCTGGTTTTACAGTGACCTCTTGGGGGAGTTCATTTAATTGAACTGTGAGGTTGTTGGACGCAAGCGTTCGCTCCAGAAGCACTTTGGTTCCCGGCGGGACTCGAAGTGGGTAAGGCCCGCCACTGGGAGGAGTAACTGAGCGAGCATAGGCTGGGTTCAAATCGAGTATGTCATCTTCTGATACATGGATTAATTTAGCGATCGACTTAAGCTTGACAGGTTCATTGACCTCAATGGAGTCGAACTGAAGCGGGTCCTGATAGTCCACTTCTGAAAAACCGTATTTAGTGGGGTTTTTGGCGATAATTGCGGCTGCGATAAGTTTAGGAACGTAGTCTTTAGTTTCTCTTCGAAGCATTTTAGTCTCGCAGATACGCCAGTAATTATTAGTTTTGGTTTCTTCAATAGC
>DDPO01000063.1:43636-54848 GCA_002342225.1 Bdellovibrionaceae bacterium UBA2466
GATTCAAACATGAGATAGAGGTCCTTTAAATAGTTCGCTGCTGCTTCGGTGCTACGAATAGGATCTCGTCGCTCGTCAACCCAAGCATCCACTCTTAAACCATATCTTTTCCCAGTGGCCTTCATGAATTGCCAAGGGCCAACCGCTTTGGCTCGAGATTTGGCTCTTAAATTAAACCCGCTTTCGATAAGAGCTAGATAGACTAAATCTTCGGGAAGCCCCGATTTTTTAAATATTTGTTTCATCACTGGCATGTATCGGCTAGAGCGTCCTAAGTATCGCTCCATGTGTCCCCGTCCTTTGCCAGTGAAATAGTCAATCCAACCCTCGACTCTTGAATTCACCGTTATCGGAAAATCGTAACGACTATTGTCGTAAAGATTTTGAGTGTTGGGCTCTTCCAGTCGTATTACATCATCAATCGTAAGCGCTTCGATGTCGCTTGCGGTTCTCGCTCGAGGTTCTTTTTGAAAAGGTATGAAGCTTTGAAGAGGGAGGGTAGGTTCATCTTGCATCTCAAAGGAGTTTTTTGTTTTTGAAGATTGCGATGGCTCTCTGGTTAAAGTGGCGCATGAGCTGACTAAAAAGGGCAACGCCAGAAAAAGGGTCCAATATCCTTTGTGCTCCACTCTCATTAAAAATAATCCTCCGTAACCTCTAAACCTCAAAAGCTAACATAGTTTACCTTAGAGTTTCAATGAAACGAATTTGAAGAATTGAAATTAATGCACCGAATCGTTTCGCCTCAAAGAATATTTTTCTATGAGGCTCACCATAATTTCTCTCACGTAACTTGCAGCGGCGCAGCGCAATTGTCCCAAGTTGAGTTGATGAATGTTGATATTTTTCTTTTCTAGGATCTCTTTTAGCTCATTTTTGATGGCTTTGTGTGGAAGACCGGTGAGTTTTACAACTTGGTTTAAGAGTTCGTCTCCCGTCGGCAGTTGACGTTTAGCTTTTGAAGGAGAAGATTTTTTTTTAGTTTTCTTTTTCAATCGGTCAACCTATTAAAAAAAATCCTATCACATCAAAAGTCGTAAACACCAATAAATATTTAAATTTTATTAGAGGGTTTGGTTGCTTAAGTTTTCAAAAGAGGTGTATTGACCTAACCAAGCAACTTTGACCGTTCCTTGCGGACCATTTCTATGTTTTCGGATTATAAACTCTGCCATGTTGACGGCCCCAGGTTGGGTGGTATCTATGTCATCACGGTGAATAAACAGGATGATATCGGCGTCTTGTTCAATGGCTCCAGATTCCCTTAAGTCTGCCATCATGGGGCGTTTATCAGGTCGGGTTTCGATTTGACGATTGAGCTGTGACAAAGCAACAACGGGTACGTTGAGTTCTTTGGCTAGCGCTTTTAAAGATCTCGAAATGTCCGCAATCACTTTCTCTCGATTATCGTTCTTATTGGTAGCTCCCATGATCTGTAAATAGTCGACGATAATAATCCCCAGATCTCCTAACTCGCTCTTCAATTTTCGGGCTTTACTTCGCATTTCTAATACAGTGAGGGCCGGAGTGTCATCAATATAGATTGGGGCGTCAGACAATCTTCCTGCTCCCCGAGTAAGGCGTTCCCAATCTTGCTCGGTAAGTTTCCCCGTTCTTAATCGAGTGGAATCTACTTTTCCTTCAGCGGCCAGCAAACGAGATACGATCTGTTCTTTTGCCATCTCTAGAGAGAAGAAAACCACTGGAGCCTCAACGTGAGTTGCCGCATGTCGAGCCACTCCAAGAGAGAAACTAGTTTTACCCATACCGGGACGGCAGGCGACGATGATCAGGTCTGAACGTTGGAAACCTTGGGTGATTTTATCTAAATCTATATAGCCCGATGGGACTCCTGTCATTTGTCCCTGATTTTCAAACCTTTTTTCTAGTTCTTTAAATGCGTCTTTTACGACATCTCTTACTGGGACTAAACTGCGAGTCTGTTTTGTGTTTGAGAGCGAAAAAATAGTTTTTTCCGCATAGTCCAGTAGCTCTTCAGTTGTTTGTCCAGGGTCTAATCCACGGCTTGCTATTTCCGTGCAAACTGACACCAAATTTCTTTTGATCGCTTGATCTCTAATAAGCTTGGCATGGTATTCGGCATTGATGGCAGTCGGAACTCTTTCAAGAAGTTCAGCTAAATAAGCGGCTCCCCCCACTTCATCGTACATTCCAAGATTTTTTAGTTTAGAGGTTAAAGTCACTGTATCGATGGGCTGACTTTGCGATATGAGCTTAATCATCGCATCGAAGATCTTTGAGTGAGCTGGTCGATAGAAGTCATCGGGGGAAAGCAGGTCGATGACTTTATGAAAAACCTGGTTATCAATTAAAATACTACCTAAAACCGACTGCTCGGCATCTAGGTTTTGAGGTGGCATTTTAGAATTGAATTGGCTCATGCAATGTTCTTATTCTAAGAGACGCGTACTCGGCAATCTGCTTTATTGAAAATTACGAAGTTAATGTCTGGAGCGCTGCATTACTTTGAGGCTCGATTCCGTCTGTGGCCTCAACACCGGTTAGTCTAGAAACGGCGGATTGGTATCTGGATAAGTGAGTTGATGCTGTATTAAATACGGTCTGGGCCTTATTCAAGGAGTTTCCAACTTCTAAAAATCGCCCTTCAAAATTTTTAAAGTGTTGTTGGGATTTTTTTATTTCAGTGATTGTTTTCTCAACACCTTTGGCCATCTCATAATAGCTTCTTGAGAGGGCAATGGAGTGCAGAGTTATTGCAAGGGTGTTGGGTGATACTGCAAAGACTTTGAGTTTAGCTAGATCCTCGCAAAGTTTGATGTTTTTAAGGATCTCAAAATAGAGCGTTTCAGAAGGAACAAATAGAAGGGCCAGCTCAGTAGTCCCGTGCTCGGGATGTATGTATTTGTCCTTAATAGACTTAGCCAGCCCTTTCATTATTTCCGCAAGGTTTTTTCGGGCCGACTCAAGCTTGTTAGGGTCACTTGTTTCAAAAAGTGGCAGTACCTGCTCACGTGGGAATTTACTATCGATGGGTAGAACTTTTTGAGGGTATTTAATGACGGCATCTACTCTTTCGGTCGATGAGGGAACCACTCGATATTGAAGCTCGAACGCATCTTGTGGGAGTAAGTCGGTGAGAAGCTGCTCAAGAACTGCCTCTCCAAAATTCCCACGTAGGTGTGGCAACTTGAGCAAGTTGTTTAGATCATTAATGGATTGACCTACTGTATTTAGATTTTGTAATTGAAGTTCGGCCTGCTTCAAATGGGTTTGAATTTTTTCAAAATGAATGAATCCTTCTTTAAGATTTTTCTCAAGTTTATCACCCACATTCTGAGTGAGAGAGTTGAGTCGATGATCAAGCCTTTGATCAATTTGCGAGACCTTTTGTTCGAGCAGAAGAGTCGTATTCGCCAATCCTGATTGGACCTCTTGTCGACTATTTTGCAGAGCTTCTTGGAGTTCCAACCTCAGCATGGAGTTTCGTGATTCACTCGATTTTTCATACTCTTTTTGATTTAAAACGAGGTTTCTCTGAAATGCCTCCACTGTATCTTGAAGCATTTTAAAGCCTGTACTGAGTTGGTTTTGATTGGCGCGATTGAGTAATACAAAAACAAGTGCCAATAGCCCCAGTGCTAAAAAAGAAACAATAATCCACGTCATGGCGGGAATATAACAGCCAAGGCTGGGGTATTCTATTGAATAGATCGGTTAAATTGAATGACGCTTCATGTAATCTATAGTGGAGAGCAATCGATTGTTCATATACTCGTTTTCCATCTTCATTCTAGGCAAAATGAGCTCAGCAAAATCTAAGACCCATTTTTCTCGATGAGTGTCTCCACTTGGTAGCTGATCACTCATGCACTTTAAAGCGTAGTAGTCACAAGTGATTCGAGTAAATCGTTCCGCTACCAGAAATGGGTAAGTCAGATCGGTCTTCTCACTGAGTAGATTTAATGAGTAATCTTTCAAGAATTGCTGGATATTTGAGTTTTTAAGAGAGTCGATATCACTCTTGAATTTATCTTTAATGATGCTCATTAAAATGGATTTGATAGCAATGTTGAGCTCATTTCTTGCTTTTAGAAGATTAGATTTTACGGGGTTCATCGCAACTTTGGATTCAGCCCACGCCCCTGCAAGTGAGCCCAAAAAGCCTGTCGCTTGTGAGGCCACGTCTTTAAGGGTGTCTTTTAAAACCATTAAGGATTGAATTTGTGACGTGCCCTCGTAGATAGGGTAGATAATGGTTTCTCGTAGTAGTCTCTCAACCGGATAGTCTTTGCAGACCCCGTAACCGCCAAAAATCTGTAACGCATTCCGAGAAATAGTGATGGCTTTCTCACAGCAGTAGTATTTGCAAAGGGGGGTGAGTCTTCGATATCTTTTTCGCCATTTCTTGAAATTTGCATCGTCCTCTTTTTTCCTTGAGACACGCATTAAATCGAAAGACATCGCGGCTTCGTTAACCATTGAACGCATGGCTTTTATCTCAAGCTCCATTTCAAATATCATATCGGCGACCATGGGGTGCTGGATAATTGGCTTCCCCATTGTGACACGTTGTTTGGCATAATTTTTTGATTCTTCGAGTGAGCCACAAGCAATACCAATGGCAAGGGCTGCCATCGCTAAACGAGCGTCGTTCATCAAGTCCAGCATTACCTTGAATCCTTGGCCCTCCGGTCCTAATAATTCACCCATTGAATTTTCGAACACAATCTCACAAGTTGGGGAGGCATGAAGGCAGACTTTGTCTTCAATTTTTGTGACTCGGTAATTTTCTCTACCTTCAATCTTTCGGGGAATGATCAAAACTGATAACCCTAAAAGCCCAGTGCTATTCGGGTCTGTTCTAACGAGTGCGAATGTGACGTCTCCGGAGCCACCGGTAATAAAAATTTTATTTCCGTTGACGATGTATTGGTCTCCCTCTCGTTTCGCTGAGGTTCGCAATTTTCCAAGGTCAGATCCTGCATTGGGCTCAGTGAGGGCCATGGATGATTTCCATTCAAGGCTCATGAGTTTTGGAAGAATTCGGCTTTTTTGTTCCTCTGTTCCCCACGTTTCAACAAATGGAGCCATCGAGTAACAAGCAACGGTTAGGGCAGTGTTAGGGCAAGCATGAGCTAAAATTTCAAGAGCCATCGCCTGCACAGCTTGGGGTAAGTTAAAGCCCTCATGAGATCTACTAGCAAGGCCACTAAAAACACCTAACTCTTTCAGTTTGTGAATGTTGGCCTCAAGTTCTTTGGGTAGGATCACTTCCCCGTCTACTAGGGATGCACCCGTTTGATCGATGATTTGTGCTGAAGGTCGTATTTCTGTGGCTGCTAATTTTCCTAACTCCTCGAGAACCCCATGATAAAAAGTCATGGCTTCATCGGGATTTTTAAAAAAATCTTTCTCACCAAAATATTCTTCAAGCGGAGAAGCAAGTTGGGAAAGCTGACAATATTTTTGCAACTGCTCGACGCGATCAGGAAAATCTGTGAAGTAATTGAGAGCCATAGTTGTTAACTCCTAGAGAAACTTTAGTTCCTTAAAAGGATAGCTTTTAAAGAAAGAGTTTTCAACTTTCGAAAGGTAGTTGACTCTGCTTTTTTGGTGAGATTGTTGCTTTATCAATCGACAAAAAGAGGTTTGGGTATTGAGCCTTGAAACTTGGCCGTAGTTGAATGCGATTAGGCGATTGCCAACCTAGAGTTCCAGTGGAAACCCAACGATTCGATGTCGCATTGATAGGTAAAGTGGACCCCAGCGTTGTTGACTCCTTATCGCCTACTTTTGGTGTCATGATTGAGTACGCTTGTAACGGAGGTTTCTTGTGGAAAGTTGAAAGACCTGGCGAGTCTAAAACTAGGTTTATTTCCCCCGGTGTTTTCATGAGGTCATCTTTAAACCATCCTCTAAAAGTTGTGTACCAAAGTGTATTGGCAGAGAAACCTGAGCGGCCTCTTGTAGAAATTGGAATTCGGATTTGGGTAACGTGAGGAGAATCAATGACGATGGTTCTTGTTCGAGCATATTTTCGGTCGAGGGTGGGAGGGCTACTTAAACCACTCAGGTCGATTTGCTGGCATCGAGTTAAAAGCACAGATCCCTCGGCAGAACTACCCGAAAGACTTCCTGAGTTCAAGTCTCTTGAAAGTCCAGCCGAACCTACAAGGAGTTGGTTCACTTCGACAGTTTTAGCAGAAGCAATTTGAAGCGCCACGGAGCCTGTCTGGTCAACGATCGATTTAAAACCATCGATTGTTATAAATTGGTTGAGAGGAGCGAAAACAAGAACGGCCCGACCATCTGCTTCGGTTCGACTTGCACCGATTGATATTCCTCCGAAAAAAGGTTCAGTGCTTGAAAGGTACTCTTTTTTTGTTACGACATTTCGAAGTTCATTATTTCTAAGTAGAAGATTGAAAGTTCCGGGCCCTTGAAGTCGGTTTGCCAAATCAGCGCTCAATTGGATTCCGGGCCCACCCGTGTCCGAAATAATATTATCTGAGATTTCCCCGTTACTACCCTGAATGGTTAACCCTTTGCCCGAAACAACTGAAAGTTTATTGTGCCTGATGAGAAAGAGTGATGAGTTCTTATTTAAACTCACTGCAAATCCATCTTTACGTGCAGAAAATTCCGGATGGGGGACATAGCATATCTCGCTGCAATGGGAAAATCCTTTGCAATAGGACGGGGTATCCTTTGAAGCGATTGAAAAGTGATGAACTCGTTTAATAGAAGCTTCGCCAAGAAAATCTAGTTTTGAGTCGAAGAAACCGATCTGTTCGCTTTCGGAGTAAGGGCCCCAAGTTGAACCCATCCCTACACAAGCTAACATCGCTTTACTGCTTTCACTAGGCTTCCAGAGATAAGGGGTTGAAGTAATCACAGCCATCTGTCCATGGAGCGAGATGCCATCGCTTCCCAAATTCTCGAAACGGTTTTTTAGGATAACTATGTCATGGCTATTGATGGCTCGGATGGCACCTTCTCTTGCTGCGGTTACTGTGTCTCCGACAACTTGAGTAATTGAACTGTTAGAAATCGAAGCTCCATGGATGGAATCAAAGTAAAAGCCCCAGCCCGGGACTCTTTTAAGATTTAGGTTCTCAAACCAAAGGTCAGAATTGTTTGCTCTGGGACTGTACACCCCGTGAACTGGAGGGCCAGAGGCACGGCTTCCATCGTGATCGGGGTGAGGCCACTCTAGGTTTAAATTTTTAATTGAGATTCGTTGACTATTCTTGAATAAAAAACCTCCCTGTTGTTCAGGCATCAAAAATGTCGATCCCTTAAGATCGATCATAAGATCTCGCATGTCTTCGATGGGGAACATGTAGTCGACTCCGACAAGTTCTTTTCTCTGGGATATGAAGTTGAATAGAGTTGTTGGAAAAATGATATCCGTCGCATGAGTTAATCGTGCTATCTCTATATGCTTATAAAAGTAACGATAAGGATCCTCGTTCGGAGCCATTTCTGTTGGGAAATATTGGCAGCTGCCAGTCTTGATAAATTCGAAAACTTTTCCTTTGCTTTCGTATTTAAAGGGAAATTTTTTGGGAGGGGATATTTCGGTGAGTTTTAAAGTTGTATCATTCCATTCAAAAGCGTGGGGAACTTTTAAGTCCCGCCCTGTTTTCCTTAGAATATGGGTCTTTGTGATATCGACGACCCCTATTGTTGATTCTAAAATTTCACCGAAACGACATGTCCGGCTTGTTTTGTAAGTCGGAGCTTCTTTAAATGGGTGAACTCGAGGGCTCCAAACCGATACAATAACTTCTTTTTGTGCTGGGGTTTGAATGACTGTTCTAATGTCGGTTTCTGTTTTCTGGTTTCGGACTACCCCTGATAGAGGTTCTCGGTCTCCTGAAAATGAAAATGAGGTCATACTGTTAAACAGTTTTTGGTCAATGGGGGTCGTGGCTTGGGCCCGTGTGGAATAGAAAAGAAAGGGACCCCACAAGGACAATGTAGTTAAAATGTGTCGTGCGGCAATCCGCATTGTTACTCCCCCCAAACGAACACTCTTAATTTTTACGCTACACCAAAATTATGGAGGAAATATGGAGTGTTCATGTTTTCTCACATCAATAAGAATGGCCATGATGGGCACTGTGTATAACAATTAGGCGCTTGTATTACAGGGTTACATTCTTTTAGGTTTGGCTCTAAGAATACGAAATTACGTTAAAAAAGTAGCTTTTTGTTGTTTTGCGCGATGCGGGCATGGGAGTTGCGTTTCGCCCCTCAGACGCTTCAGCGCGCCCTTTGGGGTCGTGCTCCGAGAGAGTGAGGAGTTGATGTCTGAACTGATTTGGAAAATTAAGCAATTGTTTCGAAAAGTGATTCCAATCGCCCTTATTGCAGGGGTTTGCTACGTAGGATTCACAGCCTATAAAAGAGGCTGGTTTGGTAGAAAAGTAACCTATCAAATCAACTCTCTTGTCAGTAAGGTCCCATTTTTTGGGTCGAAATTTACCTCTGTTTCCTCTCACAATTCATATCGCGGGGCTCAGCGAGTCTCGAAGGCTACTTTTAAGAAAGCTCACCGCAGGTCACACGGCAGGCGACATCATGGAAGAAGAGCTCGAAGGCACCGCCGGTAATTAGCCCCGGACTTCACTAGTAGAAACAGTGTTTTCGTCTTTACTGATAAGAACAAAAAGCAGGGTACAGAGTATTACCATCCCATAAGTTGGCACACTATTGGCCTCCAGGATTTCATTGACTTTTTTCCCAACGACTCCTTCGGTTGTGAAGGCTATTAATAAAGTTGCAATCGCTAGTGTCGTATTGAGATAGATAGATCGAGTTCGGTGTAAAAGAATCTCATAAATCGAGCAAAATGCAGGAACGTAAAATATAAAATAATGTGGGCGTGTGCTTGGATTTAGAAGAACGCTGAGAGCCCACGCTACCGCTAGAGTGTGCAACTCGCTTCTGGAGTCGCGGACCTTTTTTTTAGTCATCAAGACCCAAATAAAAAATAGGGCAGAAATTAAAAGAACAAAAACGTTGCTTGCCCCGTTGGGAAGACCAAAACGTGCAAGTAGTGAAGGTATACAAAGGATATCGTTGGTTGCAGTTAAGCTATTCTCTGCCGAGTAAGTGGTTAAGTTTTGGAAAAAACCCCCGTATAGGAATACTGCCTTATCTAGTCCCAAAAAAAGAAAAGGACTAACTAAAATCATCAAAGATCCTAAGATAATTCCTTTTTTGATCTGATTGTTTCTAGCCAAAAAGTAGTAAGCCACAAGGAAAAGGGGGAAAATTTTTATTCCGGCGGCAATCGTCACTAAAACACCTGCGAGCAACTGTTTCTTATCTGAGGAACTTCTCGCCATCTTCTCAGCTAAAACCAAAATAGTCGCTAACATGAGCTGAATATTATTGCTTTGATAGTTGTTGTGAATGGGATTGATGGCGACAATCCAGATGAGAATCCATCCCCAAAAATGGCTTTTTTCCTTGAGAAAGGGATAAAGATCAGAAAGAACCTTCCAAAAAACAAAATAACAAACAGTCTGCAAGCACAGCCAGAAATATTTAACAGCGACATAGGGTAGGTAACCCAATGGCTTAATTAAGATCAAAGAAAAGGGGCCGTAGAAGTATCGTCCTAAATTACCATTTTGTGCATAGACTCGCGTGTAGTCGCCGTTCATAAACTGGGCGGTGGCATGTAATACTACGAGATCAATATCGTATTTTATTCCTATGACCCAACATGGAATGAGCAAGGCAATGAGCAAGAACCACTTTATTTTATTTTGCATAATCGCAAACGGTAATAATAATGCATCAAGTTGGCAACAAAGTTTGTGTAGTAACGCGTCGCAACGTGTTGATTTGAATTTCGGACTGTTCTTTGAAAACGACTCATAGTTATATGGGAATTTAAGGGGGGTAAGATGCTGACATTAAGATCTCGTTTAGAAGATAGAGTTCAAAGTAAACATTTGTTGACCCATTCTTTTTTTTCAAGGTGGGGAGCAGGCCAATTAACATCGGATGAAATCAAGGGCTATGTGAAAGAGTGCTACATGATTGAGAGAGAGTTTCCGAGGTTTATCAGTGCGCTTCATTCCAGATGTGAAGACCCTCAAATCCGTCAGGCTCTATTGGAGACTTTGGTACACCAGGAGCAGGGCGGGAACAATGAATTGGAGACTTGGACCCGATTTGCTGAGGCCTTAGGCGTTGAAAAAACGGAATTGCTGAATCATTTTTTCTCCGATGAAACTCGCCACTTAATTAAAGTTTTGCAAGAGAGTGTAACTTCAGAAAATCCCATCGATGGTCATGCTGCAATCTTTGCCTATGAGCGACAGAAACCAGATATTGCTCGTACTAAAATATCGGGGCTACGCATGTTTTATGGGCTAAAAGACGACGATAGCGTGGACCAATTTAGAGAAAATAGGGCCAAAGATGTTCTCTATGCTGAAACTGAGGCCCATTTATTACATCAATTATGCAAATCAGAAGCGGACGAGTCTCGAGCTGTAGAAATGGTCGATAAGATTTTAGATTCCCTGCACGATTTTCTCGATGGAATTGAGCGACGATATCGTCATTAAGGTTAAAGTATGAAACAGATTCTGCTTCTTTTTTTAACGCTTGTTGTAGGATGTGTGACCACGCCAGAAACTGGGCGACAGGCCTTTATTCTGACGAGCGAATCTCAGGAAATTTCAATGGGGGAGAAGGCCTATTTAGATTTTTTAAAAAAACAGAAAGTTTCCGACCAAAAAGAATGGAATGAGATAGTGCAACGGTTGGGTAAACGAATTTCAATCGCAGCAAACCGACCTGATTACCGTTGGGAGTTTAAACTCATCGATTCTCCGGAGGCAAATGCGTTCTGTTTACCCGGGGGAAAAGTGGTTGTTTACACTGGAATATTAAAAATGGCCCAGAATGAAGCTGCTCTGGCTGCTGTCATTGGACATGAAGTTGCGCACGCCACTGCAAGGCACGGAGGGCAACGCATTACCGCTGTCTTAGGCGCGCAACTTGGAATGGCTGCAATTTCTGAACTCATGGGTGGAGAATCGACTCATGAAAAAAAACTTCTCCTAGCAGCTTTAGGATTGGGTGCTAACGTTGGAGTTGTGTTGCCATTTAGTCGAAGCAACGAAAGGGAAGCCGACGAAATGGGGCTGATTTATATGGCCCGAGCGGGCTACGATCCCAGAGAGGCTCCGAGATTTTGGGA
>DDPO01000058.1:0-6184 GCA_002342225.1 Bdellovibrionaceae bacterium UBA2466
CTGAATGCAAAACTCTAGTTCAGTCTTAAAAAATTGGTATTCTGAAAAAAACCCTATTAATCTTAACGCCTATCAGGCGCTTGTGGTTATCGCGCCTTATGGAACAAAAACAGAAGAACTTAAAAAATTACTCGAACCCGCGGTATCTACCAAAGTCCTTCAATTTTTAAAAAGAAGAAAGTTCAAATTCAAGGCCTCCCAACACATCAGTTTTGATATCTCATCGAAGCACAAATTTTCTTGTCTCATTCTTCCTAAAAAATTCAACACATTCTCTTCTTTAGAACTTGCTCGCGAAGTTTTGTCTCCCTTAAAAACTGATCATCCATCGACTGTTGTGATTCGAATACCAGCTCTTCTTCCAGAAAATGAAAACCAATGGATCGATAGTTTCGTTTCAACGGCTGTTGCTTTGAACTATGAACCCCCTAAATATTCATTACAAGCGGCCTTAAAAAAACCGAAAAAAGATTCTTCCTTAAGTCTTTCGTTCAAGTTTTCACACAGCCGATTAAGCAACGCTCAAAAAGTAGCCATGTTAAGTGAAGCTTCTGCTCTTAAGACCAATCTAGTGAGACATCTTACCCAACGAGCAGGTAATGACCTCACTCCCTTGGTCTACGTTAAAACTGCAAGCGAAATGGCAAAAAATGCTGGACTTAAAACCGAGTTTTTTTCAATTTCGGATCTTCTAAAATTAAAAGCGGGTGCTTTTATAGCCGTAGCTAAAGGAGCTTCGGAGAACTCAAGCGGTATATTAAAACTCTCTTACCATCCCAACAAGGCCAAGCGAAAAATAGCTCTCGTTGGAAAGGGGATTACTTTTGATACAGGTGGAAACAACTTAAAAACAGGTTCCCACATGTTTGGAATGAATAATGATATGGCCGGAAGCGCTGTAGTTTTAGCTCTGTGTCTACTAGCTGCGGAGGAAAAATGGCCCATACAACTCACAGGATATATGGCAATCACTGAAAATGTTTTAAGTGAAAAGTCTTACCGACCCAACGATGTTATCACTTCGCTCAAGGGGAAAACGATCGAAGTGATTGACACGGATGCGGAGGGAAGAATGATCTTAGCCGACACTTTAACTCTGGCTTCAAGAGAAAAACCGGATCTGGTTATTGATTTTGCAACTCTTACTGGAAGTGTTATTAGAGCTCTTGGGACTCAATACTCTGGTGGTTACTCCAACAGAAAATATCTTCTTTCGTTGATTAGAAAGGCTGGCGTGTTAAGTGGCGAAAGGGTGTGGTCCTTTCCTAACGATAAAGACTACGGAAGATGTTTGAAGTCAGAAATTGCCGACATTAAGCAGTGCCGTCTTACCGGTGGCGTTGACCATATCGAAGCGGCCTATTTCTTAAGCCAATTTATCGAAAAAGGGGTGGATTGGGTCCATATCGATTTAGGAGCTATGGAACCTGAAGAGCCTTTAGCTCACATTCCTAAGAAACCGAGTGGATTTGGAGTTCGTTTTGCTAAAAAGCTCATAGAGCTCTCAAAGTAAATTTCACTCATTCACCACTTTTAAAAGCCACTTCACTAAATCAACCATCACCGCTGTATCTTTTTTACAATATTCAAGCGAAGCTCGAATGAGATCCTCTTTTCGTTGGGGAGAAGTATTGGGATTAATAATCTCTTGATAAGCTCTTTGAGCTTCACCACCGTTGGAAACAAGCATTCCATCGTAGGACTGCTCTGCTCCGAGCAAAGCCGGAGCCACTGCCTTTAAGCTAAATGAACCTTTAAATTCTTTATCGTAAATAAACTCTCTAATAATAGGCAGAGGATCCACAATTCTTGAAAGGAGTGCTTCAAGCGCAACAGCATAATCGGGGTAAACTCGGGCCATATCGCGGATTCGGTCGGCCTCAAAACGCCCATAATAAGCCACAATCGAACCTTCCCCTTCGCAAGCTTTAAGTAATGCTGGAATTAAAGTAGGTCTGGGGTCAGTAGCTGTGACGTGTAGAAACTCTTCATGATTTATTTCACTCTCCACACTTTTCATTTGATGAACACTAAATTGAAAGGGGACATGCATATAGGGCCCCGTAGCTTCGTATCGGGGAATAGCGGGGTTGGTCGTTTCAAAATCTAAAAAAACCAACGGAAATTTCCAGGTCGATAGCTCTTTTTTTATTTCTGGAACATCCAGGAATCTCTCTCCGGTTTTCGTCACATCAATGACTCTCTGTTGAAGAGGGGTAAGCTCTACAATCCGAGGGTCGTCCACACTCACAATTCCCTGCCTGAAATATTCCCATCCCTTTTCCCCAATTTTGGGCAGATCTAAAACACTAAACTCTGGCACTGCTTTTTCTTTCCAGCAATGAGCTTTAAAGCGGCACTCGTTTGGGCTTGTGCAATGACTTCCTATCTCAATCGAGGGAACTTGATCCGTTTTCACAATCGAAAAAAGCTGCCTAACCCTCGGGCCAATTCCGGGGTATCTCTCTCTGAGTTGGGCAGTCACATCTTCGATGGTGAAAAGGTTGTCTAGGTTTGGATATCGACAAGCCGGATTGAGGTGAACTAGGTTAATCTCTTCGATGGGTAGGCCACTATTCGCAATAATCCAAGCCTGTAGACCAATATCATCAAGCTGCTCCTCTTTCACTTTTGTAGTTGATTTGACTTCGTATATTTTCCACCGCTGAGTATCTGCAGAGTACTTGATGATGTCAGTGCGAGCATAACAGCCTTGGTATTCGAAAGCTGCTTCATAAATAATTGGAGTGTGGCTTGCCAAAAGCTCCCTTGTTTTTTTTAAAGAGCCAAAAAAATCCCAAGGCTTAAAGTCGACTAAAACACCTCCTGGGAAATATTTTCTCGCCGTTTCCCCCACTTCATTTCCTTGATCAAAAACAGCCTGCTGATCAGCAGTGATGGGGCTCTCAAGCTCGGGAGAATGGATATTGAGGTAAAGCTCTTTGTGACAGCGATAGCCTCTCATGATCCTTGATTTACTAAGAAGTTTGGGAAGAGCTCTCAGGGGGACTCCTATTTTTCAAAAGAGGTTGAGATCACTTTTTCTCTCAATTCTTCTTTATAGCGAATGATTTTATTCTTAAGTTCTGAGTTCTGAGTTTGGGTCGCCAAAATCTGTGCGGCCAGTACACCAGCATTCCAAGCATTTCCGATAGCTACGGTAGCAACCGGAACCCCTTTCGGCATCTGCACAATCGACCACAAAGCATCTTCACCATTCATAACACCTATGGGAACTGGTACCCCAATGACAGGTAGATGTGTAACAGCGGCTACCATTCCCGGAAGATGGGCGGCACCGCCGGCTCCTGCAATGATTACTTGAGCCCCCTCGTCAGCACAGCTTTTTGCAAACTCAATCACTTCAATGGGAGTTCGATGTGCAGATAAAACACGGGTTACAAACCCAATTTCAAAATATTTTAAAACTTCCTCGGCCTCTTTCATCACTGGATAATCTGAGCTGCTACCCATAATGATCCGAACAGGGCTTAAAAGACTAGCTTCATTCATCGAAAATCTCCCGTTTGTTGCCTACCCCATGGTACTCAATTGCCAATCATTTACCACTTGATTTACTTGATTCTCTATTTTTACTCTTTCCGAGAGGTCCCCAAAAGCATTGACATGTCCCATTTTTCTGCCAGGACGAATTTCCTCTTTTCCATACCAAAATGATTGCACAGGGCCGATATTGATCGGGGGAACGGCTCTCACCGATTCGCGCATTCCGATCAAGTTCTTCATCATAGCAAAAGGGGCTGTTCTGCAACTTCCAAGTCTCATTCCCCCAATAGCACGTATGTGATTTTCAAACTGACTAGTTTCACTTGCACTTAATGAAAAATGAGCTGAGTTATGAACCCTAGGAGCAAATTCATTGACCAGAAGCCCTCTTTTCTCATCAAAAAAAAATTCAATCGCTGCAGTTCCATACCAATCGAGAGTTTCCGATAGGTCTCTCGCTATCTCTACTGCTTGTTTCTCTAAAGTAGCCATTAATCCCTGATTGTCTCCTTCGACAAAAACGCTCGTGCAGATACCTTGTTCACTTTCGAACTGAACTAGAGGAAAATGAGCAAACTCTTTATTTCTTGAACGCGTAAAAACAAGAGCCAATTCTCTATCAAATGCAATTTTCTCCTCCACATACCAAGCTTGGTTAAAAGCTCTTGTTTTCTCGATTTGGGCATCCAATCGATAGCGCTCACCCACTTCAAAGAAAAAAACCCCTTTGCCATCGTAGGCCATCTCACTTTCCTTGAGGACTGTTCCTAATTTAAAAGAACTTAAGAGCTCTTCGACGTTTTGCTTGTTGTTACTCATCCATTCCCCACCCCCAATGGCTCTTGAGGTTGGATATTTCTGTTTGAGAAAGAACTGTTTCTGATCCCATTTTGTCCTAACTTGGTGTGTCGCTTGAGAAGAAGGATAAAGTTTCCCTAAAAATCCATGCTGTCGGACCAAGGTCAAAAGGGAATCTGAGATCCATTCATTTTCAAAAGTCACCAAATCGTGCGTTTTAAAAACCTCTAGAAAGAGCTCTGGTTTCCAATCCCCTGCAATGACTTGGCAGTTCTCGCTACAAGCAGGTTCATTGGGCTTCGATGCTACAACCGTAGGCTCAAAACCCAGTCGTTTAGCCGACTGAACAAGGTACTTCGCTAATTGACCTGCCCCTAAAATGGCTATCCGATTTCCCATTTCCTGCTTTATACTAGGTCAGTTTTTAAGAGACAACTTAGGAATAGAGATATGCCTACTAAAAAAGAAAATCTTAATGTTCTGGGCACTGAACTTCAGCCCTGTTGCGGTAACCACCGCACCGGATTTTTCAGAGACGGCTACTGCCGAACCGGTGAAGATGACAGAGGTAAACATGTCGTTTGTGCTATGGTGACTCAAGATTTTCTCGAGTTTTCGCTGAGCCGCGGTAATGATCTCATGACATCTCGCCCAGAGTTTGATTTCCCAGGTCTTAAAGAGGGGGATTTCTGGTGTCTCTGTGTTTTAAGATGGAAAGAGGCTCTCGATGCTGGAAAAGCTCCTCCAGTTGATCTTTTAGCAACTGATCAATCGACCCTAGAGTTTGTTCCACTAGAAACCCTGAAACAATACGCACTACTCACATGAAAAAAGCACTTCTTATTTTAGGTAACCAACTTTTTCCCATTGAATCATTTCCAAAAGATTTTCCTAAGATTGTCTTCATGGCGGAGGACCACAACCTCTGCACCCATTTCAAATACCACAAACATAAGATAATTCTATTTCTTACGAGCATGCGCAGATATGCTCTTGAACTTAGGAACCAGAAATTTGAAGTTCATTACGAAAAACTAACTTCATCCAATAAAAAGCTTTCTTACGAAGAAAAACTCGGCCATTTTTTTACAAAAAACAAAATAACCCACCTAACTACATGGGAAATCGAAGATAAGTTTATGGAAAAAAGACTTTTGCTTTTTTGTAAAAAGGAAAAAGTCGAGCTTCACATACTGACGAGTCCTATGTTCCTGACCACTCGGGAAGAGTTCAAATCCTATTTAAAAACAACGAAAAAACCTTTCATGAAAACGTTTTATGAACGACAGCGGAAACAATTAAATATCCTAGTGAACAAAAAAGGAGATCCCGAGGGAGGCAAATGGAGCTTCGATACAGAAAATAGAAAGAAATTAGACATCAAAGCGAAACCTCCAACCCTTCTAAGCGTAGAAAAAACAAAGGAACTCAAAGAGGTCCAAGAGCTCACAAACTCTCTTTTCCCAGATCATCCGGGAGAGAGTGATGAATTTTGGCTTCCCACATCAAGAAAAGAGGCCCTCGATTGGTTGTCTCAATTTACCACTGAAAGGCTCTCCCAATTTGGAGACTACGAAGATGCCATTTCACAAAAATCAGACTTTGTCTTTCATTCAGTTTTAACTCCAGCCCTTAACCTAGGACTTGTAACTCCGGAAGAGGTTGTGGATCTTGCAATTAAATCTGCCAAAAAAAATAAGGTGCCCCTCAACTCGCTCGAAGGGTTTATAAGACAAGTCATCGGTTGGCGCGAATTCATTCGAGGAATTTATCAAAATTTTAGTGAAAAAGAGGATCAAGAAAATTTCTGGAATCATAAAAGAAAACTAAGTGCAGCTTGGTACGATGGCTCAACTGGCATTCCCCCTCTGGATCATGC
>DDPO01000058.1:6254-6897 GCA_002342225.1 Bdellovibrionaceae bacterium UBA2466
AGAAGCACATCGATGGTTTATGGAGCTCTTTGTTGACTCTTCAGATTGGGTGATGGGCCCCAATGTCTATGGAATGGCGCTCTATTCTGACGGTGGAATTTTCTCTACCAAACCCTATTTTTGCGGCTCTAATTACCTTTTAAAAATGAGCGACTTCGAAAAAGGTCCATGGTGTGATGTGGCTGACGGTCTATTTTGGGGATTTATAAAAAAACATGAAGCTTTTTTTCTTAAAAACCCAAGACTGAGTATGATGGCAAGATCTCTTAAAAAAATCGACCCAACACGTCTCAAAAAAATAACCTCATTAGCAGAAGATTTTAAAGATCGAGTCTGTCCAAAATAAATCAATTAAAAACGACCTCAGAACGGAGACTTTCAAGGAAATCTTTCATTTTCTGCACCCGTTTTTTACCCTCCTCTCTTCCGGATGGGGTCTGCAAGGTTTCAGCAGTTTTAAATAGTTTTTGGTAAAAATGGTCAAGAGTAAAAAGAGAATCGTTAGGATCTCTTTCTTCACAGAAGGGATCGCTTGCTTCATAAAAAGGCCGTTTTAATAACCCGGCTGTTGCAAAGCATCTTGCAATACCTATAGCTCCAAGACCATCTAAGCGATCGGCATCCTGAACTATCTTAGCCTCTA
>DDPO01000058.1:6966-9103 GCA_002342225.1 Bdellovibrionaceae bacterium UBA2466
GTTTGGAGGCTTGCTTTCTAAGCGGAGAATTTTTAGGGATAATGACAATGTCGTGAAGCCAAGCAGCCGGAATAATCACTTCGAGTTTTCCGCCGTCGGCCGATGCTAGTTTTTTAGCACAAATAACGACTCTTTTGAAATGTAAGAGATCATGAGCCGGATCTTCATTTGAAGCGACTTCTGAGATTCTTTTCTCAAACTTACCTTCCCAATTAATTGACATCGAACTTCACAAACCCCAGAAATTGGATAGTTTTGTTTTTGGTACTTGGATTGGAGCTTAAATCAGTATCTGCATCGATATTTGTGAGCCCGAGACCATAGGCACCAAGAAGCCCTAAACTCAACTTGCTCGAAGCTCTAAATTCAAAACCCAACATCCCTAGAAGTCCAAAGTCTATGGTTTTATATTGGTTTTTGATATCGGTCTGCCCACTAGCCGAAGTGTACTTTGCGCTCAAAAGGTAGGATAAATAAGGGCCTGCTGCAGCGATGGGGGTAAAGGGTCCTTGGATAAATCTTATTTTAAATAGCAACGAGAGATCTAAATAATTGAGCTTATTGCCGTAAGAAGCAGTTTCATATCCCTTCTGCACAAAAGCCAAACCGGGTTCTAATGATAAAAGCCCCTCTCCCAAAGCAATATCTGAAAATACACCTAAATGGATCCCCTTTCTGTTGTCGTAATCAGCCTCCACGTTAGTGGACACGTTCCCCAGAACTAATCCACCACGAAGCCCTATTCCCATTCCTCTCTGTTGAGCGGTTCTTTTTTTACTGCTCTGTTCAGGAGCGGCTTCAAGTCCACTGGATAATCCACTTTGTAGTTCTCCGGAAGCTCCACCTAAAGAATCTTCCCGAGTAACCTCATCACCAGAAACAACGCCGTCGACTGGAGAGTCCATTTTGCAAATGGCTCCAGCCGATTTTACTTTGGTTACTTGCCCACAGAAACTTTTCCCCGCCTGATTTTTCACACAAAATCTTTGCCCTACTTTCCACTCACTTCCCATTTCGTGGGTAATTGCCATATCTCTCTTGCTCTTAGAAACCTTAACCACTTGGGCAGCAAACAGGCTCGCACTGACCATCAAAAAGAATAGTAAGAAATATTTTTTCATTTCAATTTCCCTGCCTTATTGAATTTGTCTCAATATTCTAGCACATGCGGATTTACTGAGCTTTTTGTATCCAGGAAAATCTCCCTCTTCAGATTCTTCGATAACCCTCACGGCTTCTTGAAAGGCCTTTTTGTAAGCTTTAGGGGTCATTTTAGCCGGTAGCTTAATGTGTTTTTGCAAATACTCCGCGACTAAGAACTCTTGAAAAGGAATTTCTTCGTTCTCTTCGATGAGACCCTCGTTTTTTAACATCCACGCTAGCCCGCGATACGGAAAGTCTTTTAACGAAGACAACCTTTTTGGGAGCTTCTTGAAACTTTGGGTTTTTCCGTTGGCATCTTTTAAATAAACATAGGGCGCCTCACCAACTTGACCGTGTTTGTTTCCTAACTTCATCGCTTTTTCAAATTCGGTTGGGGAAAGTTCGTCCCACTCTCGAATCACTTTGGCATAGAAAGGCAATTCCTTAAATCGGCTATCTGTTTTTATTAAACTTTCCAAAGCCCGTGCTCGATGATGGCCATCTACAAGCCACAACTGTTTATTGGGTCCAACAACAACTTGTCCACGATGGTCTTTTAAAAATTCGACAACGGCATCCTTGCCATCCTCTGTCATAAGAGCTTTTAATTGCTTGATTCTAAAATCAACTTCAAGCTGACTAAAAAGAAATTGAGTCGGTCTTAAAAGCCACGGGTCAGTCTTTATTTTATCCCCTTTTTCATATTCTGCGGGCTCCCCTAAAGAGACCGAGCTCAAAATGAAAAAGGCGATGAGAACAGCAAGTTTTCTTAGAATCACCAATTCACCTACTTCTTTTTAGATCGAAGATCCAAGTAAACGGCGAGGATAATCACTAACCCTTTAAAAACTTTTTGGTAGTGTTCACTCACCCCGACTAAGCTCATGCCATTGTTAAGAACCCCCATAATCAAAACTCCAAGAAGAGTACCTCCTATGGTCCCTGCTCCCCCCATGAGACTCGTTCCACCGATCACAACCGCAGCGATCGCATC
>DDPO01000138.1 GCA_002342225.1 Bdellovibrionaceae bacterium UBA2466
GAGATCAGCAATAAACTATCGATTAAAGCCTTTTCTACGTTGGAAGAGCTTGTTTTCAATATTGATGGGCTAGTTATTGCGAGTCCTACATCCACTCATTTCTCAATCGCCAAAATGGCACTTTCACAAGGTTGTCATGTCCTGATTGAAAAACCTTTCTGTGAAACCGTTGACGAAGCTAATGAGCTAGATGTTCTAGCTCAGGAGAAGCAATTGATTTGTCAGGTTGGATTTTTGGAGAGGTTTCGTTTTGAAAGTCTAATGGGCCATCAGACTGTACCCAAAACAGCCAAGATCCACGCTACGCGGTTTTCCACTGTTGTGGGAAGAGAAGAATCGGTAGATGTTGTTAGTGACCTCATGATCCATGATCTCGATTTAGTTCTTTCAATCGCTCAAGAAGAACCCACTAAGATATCAGCAGTAGGATTTCCGGTAGTTACAAACTATTTGGACTTTGCAACAGCTACTCTTGAGTTTGCCTCCGGTATGATTGCAGAGTTATCTGCAAGTCGTGTTTCTTCGGTCCAGAAAAGGGGGTTTCAAATTGTGTCGCCTGGCTATTCCTGTGAGCTAGACTTTGTTGCAAACACAAAATTTTCCGTAGCCAGATTGGGTGGTGGCAAACACTTCATGAGTCCCACCAGCTTTGACGCTTTGACCTTGCAGTCCTTGAATTTCATAGAGGCTATTCAGGGAAAAGCCCCAGCTAAAATTGTTGCCGGAGATGGTAAAAGAGTTATTGCTGTAGTGGAGAAGATTAGGACTACTATTCTTGGAGATCATCGAAACCTTATTAAACCCATAGTTCAAGAGAGTTCTCTTCCAATACGAGAGCATTGAGATGACTACAAATCTTTTCATGGTTGCCGGTGAAGCTTCTGCTGATATGCATGCTGCGGCCTTGTTAAAAGAACTTAAGAAAAAACACCCTGGGCTTCATGTTTCGGGAGTTGGGGGGGCCGCACTCCTGTCTGAGGGCATTAATCTTTTACTTAATTCGGAAAAGCTCAATGTTGTTGGTATCTCCGATTGGTGGGACCGTATTGGAGAAGTATTGGGTGGCTATAAAAAAGTTTCACATTATATCCAAAACAATCCGCCTGACTTTGCTGTGCTTTTAGATCTCCCTGATTTTAACCTGAGGTTAGCAAAGAAACTGAAACGCCTTGGAGTTCCCGTTATTTACTATATTTCACCACAGGTTTGGGCATGGAGAAAATATAGAATTCAGCAGATTAAAAGAGATGTTGATCTGATGTTGGTAGTGTTCCCTTTTGAAAAGGAATTTTACGACCGTCATGGGGTGCCAGT
Organism: Bdellovibrionaceae bacterium UBA2466; assembly: GCA_002342225.1. GTDB lineage: Bacteria > Bdellovibrionota > FAC87 > UBA2466 > UBA2466 > UBA2466. The sequence continues at coordinate 1,315 of DDPO01000138.1, forward strand.
GGTTTTTGTAGGTCATCCGCTCCTAGAAGCGATTCAACCTAGAAGGCAATTTAGAAACCAAGCTGAAATCCTGTCCTCACCGAGAATCGCTGTTCTCCCAGGAAGCCGAAGAAGCGAAGTTAGATATCATGCCCCAATTCTGAATGACCTGTGTGCAAAACTAAGAACAGAGTACCCCAATGTGGAAATAAAGTTACCAGTAGCTCACACACTCTCGTTGGATTTTGTCAAAGAACACATCCATGAACCATGTGTTGAATTGACATCAACCCAATCTCACGAGGTCATTGCGTGGGCTGATGTTGCAGTGGTGGCTAGCGGAACCGCAACCCTCGAGACCGCGCTTATTGGAACCCCATTCTCCCTTTTTTACAAAGTGTCGAAAACGAGTGCTTGGATCTATAGAAACGTCATGAGTTACAGAGGCTTTATAGGTATGCCTAATCTTCTGCATCAAAAAGAGGTGATTAGAGAGTTTTTTCAGGACAGTGCAACTTCTCAAAACATCTTTGAAGAGACCAACAATTTGTTAAAAAATGAACAATATAGAAATAAACAAGTCTCGGCTTTGTCCATCTGTCGACAAAAGTTGGGAGTCACGGGCGCAAATGAGAGAGCTGCAGAGATTATCCATCAGTTTTTAGTGACCAACAAAAAATCTCACAGGAGCTCTTAGAGTGTTAGAGTTTGTAAGGGCGAAATGGTTGTGGGCAATTCTATTTCCTTTCTCGTCGGTCTGGGCCGTGTTGAGCTGGACAAGGCGTCGCACCTATCATTTTCGTTCTTCTTATCGTTCAAAACTCAAAGTTATATGCGTTGGTAATATTCATAGTGGAGGCTCAGGAAAAACCCCTGTTGTAGCGGTTATCTCTGAGCGCTATGCGGGCAAACCTGCCATTATTTTGTCTCGAGGTTATGGAGGCCATCTTTCGAGGACGGGTGCCCAGGTTAATTTACAATCTAAAAACGGTGCTCAAAATTACGGCGATGAACCCTGGATGTTAGCCAGTATTCAAAAAGCCCCCGTTTTTATCGATAAAAATCGAACTCGCGGGATCAAAAAAATCGAGTCGGCGTTTCCAAATGCATTTGTGGTTCTGGATGATGGGTTTCAACATTTGGCTCTAAATCGAGATATCAATTTAGTTTGTATAAACACTGACAAAAACCCGTACGCGAATTTTTGTCTGCCACTTGGGGATCTACGTGAACCTATTTCATCGATAAATTCGAGCGATGCGGTAGTTTTAACTCCCGGAAGCCAGATTTCCGGTGAAACAGAGTGGTTGGTATGGTTAAAAAAACACTTTTCTAAAGTTCCAGTTTTTATAGCTGCTCTCAGAGTAGATGGTTTGTTTCAGGGACAAGAGCGTTTTTATCCGGCCCCAAATGAGAGGCTTGTTTCATTTTGTGGTATTGCATCTCCAGAGCGATTCATAGCGGAGGTTTGTAAACTTTCTAGTGATGCTGAGCACCTAAAGTCCTTTGCAGACCACCATAAATATACGCAGAACGATATCGATAGTCTCATTTTGATGGTCAGAGACAGCGCGAACATGGTCTTTGTATCCACTGATAAAGATTGGTCCAAAGCCCACCCGTTTTTTGCTGCTCGAGGAAAAAAACTGTACAGTCTGAGAATGACCTATACGCTCCCACAGGAATTTTGGCATTGGCTAGACGGGAAACTGGGGTGAGCCACCAGTGATTATTTTATTAAAAATAATTTCAATTGTTTTAAACTTCGTGCCACTTAAGCTGTTAGATTTTACGAGTGGTGCCGCTGGTTGGGTTTTGTATAGTGTATTTAGATTTCGCCGAACCATTGTCGACCAAAATCTTACGCTGGCATTTGCAAATGAAAAGAGCGAAAGGGAATTAGAGCTCTTAGCACGAGCGAACTACTTTCACTACGCTCGAACCATGATCGAAATCATTCGGTCTGTAACGTGGGACAAAAAAGAATATCAAAAACACACCTGCCTGCAGGGGTTTGAAAATATAAGAAATCTCGTTCTGGAAAAACAGGGGGGCGTTTTCCTAGGTTCTCACCTTGGAAATTGGGAGTTTGCGGTTTCTACGGCAGCTTTAAATGGAGTGCCGGTAGATGTTATCGTTAAGGAGGCAAAAAGCGAGGTCGCCCAGCGATTTTTAGATTGGTATCGAAAACGGTTTCAAGTCGGTGTTTTTTTCGAGACAAAAATAGTGCGAGAAATTTTTAATTCAATCAAGGGTGGACGGTTTATTGTCTTTATTTTGGACCAGTTTATGGGCCCGCCGATTGGAGTTCCGGTGAATTTTTTTGGAAAAGCGGCTGGCACGGCGGCGGGTCTAGCTCTTTTTTGCGAGAAACGTGATCTCCCAGTTTTTCCGGCGTACAATTATAGGGATACCAACGGGAGATTATGCACAGTGATAGAGCCTAAGATTGAATATGGAATTTTGGCCGAGGACCGTGAAACCCGCATTTACCAGCGAACTCAGGCCTACAATGACGCGATGGAAAAAATTATTCGCAGACATCCGGAACAGTGGCTCTGGATACACAGGCGTTGGAAATCCTTTAATGGAGAGTCGAGGTGGCAAAAGAGAACCAACTTGAGTTGCTTGTTCGCGATACTTTTGCTCTTGGTATCTTGTGCTGGGCCTAAAACATCTACTCCCACCGGAATTGAATTGCCACCAGATCCTCAGATTGCAGCTCCTGTTGTTGAACCGGCTCAACCTGGCGAAGAAGAAACAGACCCTTCGCTAGCCGAAACTAAGGAAATCGCCAAGCCAGAGACTAAAGAGATCAAGAAACAATCTAAGAAAACTAAAAGAACAGGCCCAATCAAGGAGGAAGTTCAAGCGAGGTCAAAAGAGCAAGCCCCCCCCCATTTTCATGTTATTCCTTCAGACAAAATTCCCTTCGAAATCGGCGAAAGAGTTGAAATGGATTTGAGATGGCTTGCAGTACCAGCCGGAAAAGCTGTCATGGAAGTAAGAGAGGGGCAAATTATCCACGGCCGACCCACGTACCAGCTCTGGGGAAATGTTTTATCATCAAAAATAGTAGATGCGATCTATCATGTGGACAACACAGCAGAGTCATTTATAGATAAAGAAGCCTTTATTCCTTATAAGTTCTTACTGCACATGGTGGAGTCCAAGCAGAATAAAGAAACTCGAGTGGCTTTTGACCATGTTAATGGCAAGGCTTTTTATTGGGCAAAGCGCATCTCTGAGCGCTGGGGAAATCTAGACCAAGATCGGGTGGACACTCTAATTCCAAAAGCTAAGGACTTGTGGAGTGCTATTTACTATGCTCGATATCTTAATTACAAGCTTAACGAGAAGCAGCGTTTTGTAGTTTATGAAAACGGTCAAAACTGGGAAGTCGAGCTAACGCCAGTGGCAAATGAGTTGGTGACAAGTCGTGTGGGGGCGTTTCAATGTTGGAAAATTTTGGTACATGTTTCATTGAACAATGTTTTGAAGCCAATGGGTGATGTTTATATGTGGTTAAGCGATGATTCCAAAAAACATCTCGTAAAATTTGATGCAAAGATTAAAATTGGCTCCCTCTATGGGGTTCTGACCTCTATAAAGGAGCATTAGTGAAGTTGTCAGCAGTAGTCATTGCTAAAAATGAAGAAGTGAATATTGGCAGGTGTCTTTCATCGCTGAGCTTTTGTGAAGAGGTAATTGTTGTTGATGCAAACAGCACTGACCGCACGGTAGAAATTGCTAGAAAACATAATGCTAAGGTTTTTGTTAAGGACTGGGCAGGTTATGTCGATCAAAAGAATTTTGCTGTCGGCCTTGCCTCCTGTGATTGGATTATTTCGGTAGATGCCGATGAAGAAGTTTCCGAGTCTTTGAAGCTAGAGATAAAACAAATTCTGGCTGGTACCCCAAAAGAAACGGCATTTTCTATACCCAGAAAAACGATTCATTCGGGTCAATGGATTCGATATGGCGGATGGTACCCCAATCGACTTGTACGATTATTCAGAAAGTCCATGGGAACTTGGGAAGGCGGAAGTGTTCATGAGTTTTGGAAGACTTCGGGTGAAGTTGGAAAAATGAGTAGCGATCTGATTCACTATTCGTTCGAAAGTTTAGCTGATCAAGTTGCGAGAAATAACCTTTATTCAACTCTTGGAGCTGAGGCGCTTTTAGAATCAAACAAAACCTTCTCATGTTGGAAACTAATTGCAAAGCCGATTACAAAGTTTCTTGAGACTTACCTTTTGAAGAGAGGTTTCCTAGATGGTTATCGTGGATTTTTTATTTCTGTATCTGCTGCTTATTCAGTGTTTTTAAAATGGGCGAAATTATGGGAGTTAACTCGAGATGGGAAAAAAGATTAAATCAGGTTTTATCGTAGCTATCGACGGCCCTGCAGGTGCAGGCAAATCTACCGTAAGTCGTTTGTTAGCGCTCGAACTTAATGGCAGATTATTAGACACCGGTGCAATGTACCGGAGCGTGGCCTATTTTGCAGTGAAGGAGAATGTTTCTACTGCCAAAGGGTTTTCAAAGATAGCACGTCAACTTAATTTCGATTACGATTCGAAGAATCAATCTATTCTGGTGAATGGACAGGAGATGGGCAACAGGCTTAGAACGCAGCAAGTAAGTGCTCTTGCCTCTAAAGTAAGTGCGTTCAAGGGGGTTCGTCAAACCTTAACTTTGTGTCAAAGAAAACTTGGGAAAACTTGGGCAAAAACAGCTCCCGTAGTAGTTGAAGGGCGAGATATTGGAACTGTGGTCTTTCCAAGGGTTGATTATAAATTTTTCGTGACCGCAGACCCAAAAGTTCGAGCCGAGAGAAGATATCAGCAGTTAAAAAAACAGGGAACTAAGGGCGTGTCGCTTCAAGCTATTCTGAGGTCGAATATGGAGCGAGATAAGCAAGACTCAAGTCGAAAACATGCTCCCCTAAAATGTGCAGAAGATGCTATCGTGGTTGACACCTCAAAAATGAGTATCAATCAAGTCGTCCAATTTATGTCTGAGCACATTCGAGGAAGAATGAGTTTGGTGGGAGACTAGGCTTATTCTTAATGGTCATCATCATCATAATTGCGTTTTTGACCGCTTAAGGCCTCCATGCTTTTGTGGGCGGCTGCGGTCATTTTTTTGAGCTCCTCTTCGTACGATTTCAAAATGAGCTTTTCCATCGAGTTTCTCATTTCGCTATTTAATGGGTGTGCAATATCGCGAAATGTCCCATCTTTTCTTTTTTTGCTAGGCATAGCGACAAAGAGGCCTGTGTTTCCGTTGATTATTTTTAAGTCTCGGACAACAAAGCAGTTTTCAAAAATGATTGTTACGTAGGCTTTTAGTTTGTCCTCGTTGACTGGAAATATTTTAATTTCTGTAATCTCCATGGTGCTCTCCTTGAGAGGATCTAAAAACACCAACCCTCAGTTGTTTTGCTCAGCGTGTTGTAAATGTCTCAGCAGAAATACTTTTACAGTTGTTTATTCGGAAGAAACTTTGAAGATCTTGAGAGGTTTTTTCTCTTTGTTCAAAAGAGTCGAAGACCGCAATACAGGTAGAGCCGCTCCCAGAAAGTCCTGAATACAGACATTTTTGTTGCGCCAGCTTGCTTAATACCTTTCCAATGTCAGGATAAAGCTTTGAAACGATCGGCTCTAGGTCATTATTGGCAGTTTTTAAAAATGACACCAGTTCTAAAAAAGTAATATTACCGTTTGGAAACGGATTTACTGAATTTGAAAACGAACAAGAATCTTGTTTATAAGAAGAAAAAATTTTCTTAGTTTCGCAACCGAACGGAAAAATAATCAGCAAAAAATATAAATTTTCTAAAAGTGCCGTATCGATCTCTAACGGTTTGACTGCTTCTCCAACTCCGGTAACCCATGCGGGTTGGTTTTGTAGAAAAAAAGGGATATCGGCCCCAAATTGGCATGCCCAATGTTCTGCTTCAGGAATTTTAACCAACCGACGTTCAAGAAGATGCTTTAAAACGGTCCCAGCATTTGATGACCCACCACCTAACCCCCCACCCATAGGAATTTTTTTAAATATGGTGATGTCTAAATCATTTTGGAAGCCTGAGATGGAACCTAAAACTTTCGTAACAATGTTTTCACTCTGAGCAGGAGGGGAAGTTAATTGAAGGGGAGCCATGGGGTCCCATTGGGTTCGAACTCGGCCATCACCGTTACTAATCTCGATTGAGTCCCCAAAGTTGAGCGGCCAAAAAAGACTTTCAAGAAGGTGAAATCCGTCCGTTCGCCTTCCAACGATTGAAAGCCCTAAATTAATTTTGGCGGGAGAAAAGAGCTCCATACGCATAGTCTTTTTTAACAGTTGACTACTATTTAATCACTTAAAAGTTTCTTTTATTAATCCTGAGACATTTCCAACACCTACGTATTTCCACAATTTGACGATGGCATAAAAGAGGTCGAAGCGAGAACACGTTTAGAAATCATGAACCTTCGATTAATTTAAAAAACACAATAATTTTAATTGTTTATATTGCGTGGCTCTGGGCACAAAACTTGAACATTTGGATATGGCTGAGAGGTTTTGCCTCTGCTGTACCGGTTTTAAGGGGACCATGAGAAACAGGCTTCAATATCTTTACAGTATTTCAGTTTTTCTGGGAGTATTGGTTACTGCCTATTTGATGATGGATAATAGTTTCAATGCTCGCATTCCTTATCGTCCAATAAACTCACCCCAATTGGTTATGGAAGCCAATTTAAATCCAGGCCTGGATTCTCTTTTCGAAGTCGAAAAGGGTTTGGGAAAAATGGACGAAGGCAAACCCAAACAGAAACGGATTCCTAGTCATATGAATCCGTTAAAAGCCCCCTCCATTTCACAATAATTGGCCCAAGTCGTCTTTTACATGAGACAGTTTCGTGCTACGAGTTTAAAGCATGAAGGCTATTTTTCTTTCGGATATACATCTTCAAGACGCTCACAGCGAAAAAACACAAGCCGTTTTAAGTTTTCTCAACGAAAAATCAGCCCAATTTCCTCATGTGTTTATTTTAGGTGATCTTTTTGATGTGTGGCCCGGAACATCCAACTTTTTAGTTTCGACTTTCAAGCCTGTGATGGAAGTGTTTAAAGCGCTGGTTCAGAAAGGTTGTCAGTTACATTACATCGAGGGAAATCATGATTTTAGGTTGGGAAAATATTTTGAGAGCGAGTTGGGAGTAAAGGTTTACACCGATTCCTACGAATTTGTTTCGAATAACAAAAAAATATTTTTGACTCATGGGGATCTGGGAAATCCAGAAGAAAAATCGTATCGAGTGTTGAGGAAACTATTACGTGCTGAATGGCTTCATTGGATGATTAAACCAGTGCCCAAAAAATGGGTTTATTTGCTGGGACAAAAAACCTCACAGGCTAGCCGAGGCTACCAAACCATGACTGAGGACAAGAAAAATTGTGTTCGAGACATTTATAGAACTACAGCAACTCAACTTTTTACCCAAGGCTATGATGTTGTGGTGATGGGGCACACACATATTCCAGACGACTTCGTCGCAGAAGTAGGAAACCGAAAATGTAGATATCTTAATACGGGTGATTGGGTAAAAAATTTCACCTACCTTGAGTTTGATGGAATTGAGTTCTATACTAAAAGGCACAGCATCGGATAAAATTAAAAAATTTACATCCAATTAGATAATTCATGTTGAATAGCCTCTGTACAACTCAGCTTGAGTATTGGGACGAAGCGCCTCATGATTGGCAAAAGTTAATATCCCAGCAACTCCAAAACGGCCGTCACCAAATCCAAGTTCCTATTTTATGGGGAGTTCATGAGACCACTCCAGGAATGAGAGATTTCTCGAAGCAAAGCAAGTTAAGAATCGAGCGGCTTTTTTCTGCAGCACAGGCCTCGGGGGTCTCTATAAAACTTATCCTTGGTTTTCCACCTCACCCCCTTACATTTCCAGATTGGGTCAAAGAAACAGAAAGGTTTGAATGGGTGCCTCGGGCCATTTGGCGTGGAGAACCGCCCTATTTTTCAATGTCAAAAGTTCCGTCTCCTCGCTCCCAAAAACTAAAAGCTCATTTTTTTTCATTTCTCGAAGAGCTCACATCAATTGCGTCTCTCTACTTATCACCCGGTGGACCCATCAATGAAGTTGAATTCTGTTTGCACCCGGTGCAGTTTTCTCAAGCCATTTGTGATGGACCTGAATATGTAAATTATCTCCAGCGTCGTTACCCCGATGTATCTACTTTTAATAAGCGATTTCAAACCTTGTTTAAGACTCTGAGCTCGCTAGCCACACCAACGGGGTCTAAACTTGCAGAGAGCAAACGCCCTTGGATGTTTGCGTTCGATTATGCATGGGTTAGAGAGCAAATCGTAATAGAATATTTTAGGGATCTTTTGGATTGTAAAATCCCAGAGAACATAAAAAAAATAATAAAGCTAAACACCGATTCTCCTAACGCACTCAATAGAGGCAATGAAGCTGCTGTTGTTTATTTCGAAAGTACATTAATCCAAATGGATCAATTCAACGGTATGAGTCCTCTCATGATAGGAGGCCAGACTTCGCCCTCTGCGGTTCAAGCCTTTCAATGGGCTCAGCTTGTTTCAGAGTCTTGTCAAGAAAGTGGTCTAGACTTACTCCCATTATCATTGCAGACAAAGACTTCAACCTCTTCCTATACGAGGGGAATGGTGTTTTGTGGTAAATACCTCGCAAAAAGTTCTTGCGAAGAGCTTCAAACAAAATTGTCTGTGGGAGCAAGTCTCTTCTTCCCAATGGGGTTACCCCAATTTGATGAAAATTTAGAATCAACTGAATTTGCACAAGTTGGCTCAAAGAAAGTGGTGGTTTTGGGGGGTGTAGAATGGTTTTGTGCCCGTAAAGGTGAAGGGCAAATATTCTTTCCCATACAGAGCAATGCCTTTTCTTGTCCAGATTTGGTGCGGGATTGGATTAAAAATTTTGGACAATTGGAGCTACAAATCAATAATGGCTAGGCTATCTAAATACTTCACTCCAGTGATCCAGAGCTCCGATCGGAAGTTGTTCAATGAAATTCTTGGGCTTAATGCGATTGATTTGTCTGTAATTGAGCAATTAGAGGGGCGAATAATCAACCTGCAGAATTGGACGAATGGAAAGTCCACGGTGATAATCACAAACCCCGGAAACATGACTAATGTTAATAGTAACGAGATCCCAAAATCCCGTTCAATCACTGTTGAACATCGTGAGTTAGTAACTGAGGACAAAAGTGGCCCCACCAAATCAGGTTTTATCGGGAAGCTTTTGCCCTACCCTTACTCTTTGGTCTTTGATCAGGGAGAAACCAATTTCAATTTGCGGTACTCTCCCACTGATTTTTCAGATTCCTTAAAAGAGATTCATGACTTAATAAGACAACTCGAGGCTAGGATGGCCGACTTTGAGTTGAGTGTTCTGTGGGCTAAAAGAGCAGAAAAAGCCATTCCCCTGTTGTTTCACTTCGTTCGTAAGGAACTAATTAGGGTGGGTACTTTACCGACTCTTTATATACTTGCCGAAGATTTTAAGGGCGGGCTTCTTACCCCAAGCAAACTGCGCCAGTTTTTTGGAACCCAAGCCGCATTTTTTGAACTCAATTTGGATTTTTCACAACACCTGTCCTGTCCTCTACAGCAAATAAAAGCTTCTATTAACCGATGCTTAACTAACCCACAGTCCCGCGTGATAGGGGAGTCTATTAGTGCCCCAGAATCGTATTTCGAGCCTGATTTGGGGTTGTAAAAAATCACTAAGCCTGATAATCGATAACCAGCAGTGTCATCCTTGCTCCAATTTTGTATTTGGGGCCTGGGGCTCATGGTGAGCCACTGACCGAGAGGAGAAAAAATGTCATATCCTAGTTCCTATATCTATGAAACTGTCTACATCGTAAGACCTGGTGTCTCCGATGGGGATGTTCAAAATATCCATCAGAAAATTGATGCAGTTATTGCCAAATTTCAGGGAACTCTTAAGCACCGCGAAGATGCGGGTATCAAAGAGATGGCCTATGAAATTAAAGATGAGCGTTCAGGCCGCTACACCACCATCGTTTACAATGGTAAACCGGGAGTTGTAGAGGAAATTGAACGTCACTTCAGAATTTCTGATGATGTGATTCGATTTTTAACAGTCGCTCAAACTCCTGAGTATGATTTTGCCAAAGTGAAACAACAAATCGCTATGGCAGAAGAAGAGCAAAAGAAAAATCGTGAGTTTAAAGAGCAAAAAAAACGAGAAAGAATGCAATAGCGCTTTCTTCGAACGTGACTAGTCTTGACTAAGGTTAAATTAAATAACGTCCACTTAGCAGGAAAGATTAGTCGTGTTGGGCAGTTGGCATATAGTCCTTCGGGTCTAGCCCTTCTGGAGTTTACTTTAGCAGTACCTCAAGAAGCCTATACGAAATCGTCGGTTGGTTACTATCAGGTGATGGTTTCGGATGGTCAGGCTGAGGAGCTCAAGGGAAAATTAAAAATCGGAATGGAAGTTTCGATTCAAGGGAGATTGTTTCAGAGGTCATATACCAATAGGTCGGGCAATAAGGTCGAAGAAGTTAAAGTTATTTTAGAAAATTTAGGAGGATAAACAATGAAAAGATTCGATAATAAAAACGGAGATCGTGGTCAAGACAGGGGAGATCGCTCAGATTTTGGCGATCGAGGCGGTGAAAAGCGAGGATTTCAAAAACGCAAGGGATGCCGTTTTTGTACTGAACCCGGCTTTATGATTGATTACAAAGACAAACCAACTCTAAGCTCGTTCATTACTGAACGCGCCAAAATTGTTCCGCGAAGAATTTCTGGTCTGTGTGCAGCTCATCAACGTGATTTAACAATAGCTATTAAGCGCTCAAGACATTTGGCCTACATTCTTTACACTTCAGCCCAACTGTAGATTGAAGATGCGATTAGTAAACGACAAACAAGAGCCTATTGAAGTTAAGTCAGTCGATTTGCTGGCATTGGTTTCACAGATGTTCTTGGTAGCTTTGGGTATTGCCACTTGGGTGTTTTCGCCCATGACTATGGTTATGGCCCATTGTCGTTTTACAAATCCCTGGTCAAAAGTTGCCGGTATCGGTGGAGCCCTTTTGGCTCTCATCTTACTTGAAGTGCCACTGGCCCAAGTTGTTCTTGGGTTTGTTTTTGGTCTTTTTGTCGGCGATAGCTTTCAAAGACAAATTAAACCGATGCAACTTTTGTCTCAGGCTTTGATGGTGGGTTTAGGTACAGCCGTTGTAGAGCTAGTTTGGGGATCGGTTTCTCAAAACACCTCAATAGGTCTTTTTTGGACTTCTTGGGTTGGAGATTTGATTGAAAAACTAAAAGCAACCCAAACGTTTGAAGGTGCGATGAATTGGTCGTTGATTAAGGATTTGGTCACTTTTGAGGGACCCTTTCTATATCTATCAGCGCTTTTGTTGTCGTCTTGGATAGCGCTCGGATCGGCTGCTCATTTTGGTTGGGTTAACGATGGTAAGAGTCCGTATTCTTCAGTCTCATTGAGAGAGCTGAGACTACCGCACTGGGTGAGACTTAGTTTTATCGTTTCGCTTGTAGCGACGATGTTGGTTAAATCTCAGTTCCAGTATCTCGCAGGTGGAATATTCCGTGTGCTGAGTGGGCTTATGTTCATTCAGGGCACGATTTGCTTATCTGTAGTCTTTTCTCAACGAGGAATAAGACGAGGAGTTCGGACTCTCGTTTATAGCGTCGCTATTTTATTGGGCTTTTATGCTTTGGTGGGTATGGGCATTATGAGTCCTTGGATTTTAAGAAAAAGAAGAGGGGTCTCACCACAGGCTCCTTTGAATCAATTGGAGGAACAAACATGAAAGTTATTTTAAGAGAGGATATGAGCAATTTAGGCTCAGCAGGTACGATTGTAAACGTAGCCCCTGGTTACGCTAGAAATTATTTGCTGCCCAGAAATTTGGCGATTCCAGCCACGGGAAATAATTTGAAGGAATTCGAGCATGAAAAGCGTCTAATGGAGACAAAGCGTGCGAAGAGATTGAAAGAGGCTGAAGGCGTAAAAGCTAAGCTTGAGAAGATCTCTTGCTCGATTGCGAAAAAAGTCGGAGAGAACGACAAACTTTTTGGCTCAGTGACAACCCAAGATATCGAGAAAGCATTCAGCAATGAGGGTTTTACTCTCGACAAAAGAGATATTCTTTTGGCAGAGCCGATCAAAGCTTTGGGAGTCTACACTGTACCCATTCGTGTGTTTGAAGAAGTGATTGCAAACACCAAAGTGTGGGTTGTTAAAGAGTAGGCCTTAAAGCGAATATTGATTTTAAGGGCTCTGCGTTTTGAAAAGGCGCAGGGCCTTTTTTCTGCCTTCGATATATGTCAATTGCACTTAGCTTTTCTAATCAAGAGCGGTTTTTTGGGTTTTGAGTTAAGGGAAACAAATAAAGACCAGCGTAGTAAACATCATCCGTATTTTTATCTAGTCCATATTTTCTGTTGAGTTTCTTTCTGAACTCTTTAATTTCCTCTTTTAGTTCTTTTACCTTGTGGTTTGGGACAGAGACAATCAGTCCAGAAAGCTCTCGTTTTTCTATTGGAACCGAAAAAATGGAATTGATTGCTTTTCGAAGATAGGTTCTGTGAAGACTTCGAAGCACATGGGAGGGCACTTCATCTGAACTAGTCAAAAGAGGTTCATGCTGTTCTAAAAAACCATCTTTGTTCCGTACTAAAATTTCTAATCGGATTAGTAACTCAAGACTTTCTTTTGCTTGGGCTTCAGTGATTTTTCCACCTAATCTTTCTGATATCCACTTAGGATCCTCGACAAAGTCTTTTAGATTAATCAACTCTCTTACAACTCCGTGATGCCAATCAAGAAGAAACTTTATCTTGTCGGCCTTAAGGGGGGATGGTGTTCTCTGCTTTTCTTGGTATTTTAGAAGCGATCTTAAGTGAACTTCTTTGCTGTCAGGATCTGATACTTCTTGATACATGACGAGTTCTCTAAAGTACTTTTCCTCGTCTTTGGACAAACCAAGACCTCGAGCAAATTGGAACAAAGTCCGATCGGTGATCCTTCTTTTCCCGTCTACGACGAGTTTGAGATAATTAGGGGACCCTAATTTAGCTTTTCTTGCAAATAATCGATAGCTGTAAGCGGGGTTTCTGTTTTTGTGAAATAGGTAATAGTCTTGTAGAAACTCGCGGTAATCAAAGTAATCAAACAGATTGGGAAGCGACTGATTTTTTATCTGTTCTCCCATTGAAACCTCTTACTACTAGGTCATACCCGGTTCTTTATGGGTATTCAACCCCACTTCCCTTCGAGGGCTTATACTGCCTCAGCAGAGCCTTGTGAGAGCGTGTTTCCAACTCTTTTGCAGTTTTCTAATATTAAATCCAAAGGTGATGATTCCACAGTCGTATCACTCAAATGTACTTCTGGCCCAACATAGAAAACATTCGGATAGAGTTCTAGGCCCTTAGCCTCTGAAGATCTGTGGGTTTCTACTTTAGGTTGAAAAACGATTTTTTCTTTAATCAGAGCAAGTTTAAGGTCCGGAAACTCCTTAAAAAGCTCTCTTTTCAATGCTCGGATAACCTTTGCAACCTCTTCACGGTCCTCTGCCAGTTCTCTTTCAACAAATACCAACCAGTGCATTTTTAAAACGGTTTCACTTTCTCCAGATGCTTGATCATTGATTCCAATCGCTCTGAGTTTGTAGTCTTTATATCGAAAAGGAAAAATGACGGAGTTTGAAAAAGGTATGCATTGATTTTTGAGTTCAAGTTCGAGGTGAATTCCCCCTTGAGAATCCTCATTTTTCTTAGAAGTTTTGATTGATGTTTTGGGCGAGCCATCCATCACTTTGATAAGTGACTTAAGATCTGCACACCAAAGAAGATGATCAAATGAAAACTCACTACCATCTTGGCAATAGGCAATTTTTTTTGCGAGATCAATTTTTTCTACCAATTTTTCAGTCGAGAAAAGGTTTTCTACAGAGCTTGTAATTTTCTGAACAACTGTATCTATTCGCACGGTAGGTCGGTAAAAAGGATTGCCTAAAAAAGCTTTTTCCTCATCGGTAACATCAATAGAACTACTTACCCATTCCCCTTTTTTTCTCTCTTTAGGTTGGTCATCTATTTTTGTCCATTCGACCGCATCGCTCATACTTTTTATCAATCCCAAGTGATTGTCTTGGTGGATACGAAGCTGCCCGAAGGTAAAATCTCTTCCTATTCTCCGTGACTTTTCCAGCCCTTGAAATGTTAGGCCTTTATCGGAGAGAATTCTCCCCATGATGATTCCTGTTATGCCCCCACCAACGATGAGATATCTGTTCATATAGGGTTAAATTTACCCCTCAAATGCCGAAAATACCAAACATTGAAATAATTATTTCTTTTGCTTGCCTTTTGCTCAGAAATAAATAGATTAGCGCCTGTTGTTGTTCTTTACTTCTTCTCAGCTTTCCCCGGTAAATCAGCCGAAAGAAAGTCCGAAAAAAGTAGTTGACAGTAGTGCCCAGTAAACATAAAACCCTGGGTCTTCGAATGATGGTCTTTGAAAACTAAATAGCAGTGACGCCAAAAATTAAAGTACGGGCCACATATGAAATTCATTTGAACGAAACCAGAAGGTTTCGCTTCAGAAAAAGCTTAAGTTAGGAAGCTTGCTTCCTAACAAACTTTAACTGAAGAGTTTGATCCTGGCTCAGAACGAACGCTGGCGGCGTGCCTAATACATGCAAGTCGAACGAGAAAGTGTAGCAATACATGAGTAAAGTGGCAGACGGGTGAGTAATACATAGGTAACCTACCCTTAAGATGGGGATAACCTTCCGAAAGGAGGGCTAATACCGAATGAGACCACAGTGACATAGGTCACAGGGGTTAAAGATGGCCTCTATTTATAAGCTATTACTTAAGGATGGGCTTATGCACCATTAGCCTGTTGGTAGGGTAACGGCCTACCAAAGCTATGATGGTTAACTGATCTGAGAGGTTGATCAGTCACACTGGAACTGAGACACGGTCCAGACTCCTACGGGAGGCAGCAGTGGGGAAT
>DDPO01000126.1 GCA_002342225.1 Bdellovibrionaceae bacterium UBA2466
TTTCCTCCTTTTTCACCATCCCCTCATCCTATCCCACCCCCTAGGACATTCGTAGGGCTAGCCCCAGGATCCGCCATTCTAAATATTCCTCCAGTTTTTTGCATCTTTCATATTTTATCTTTTTCTTAGCGACATTTTAAACTCAATAGATTTCGCAGTTTTTTCTCGGCTTTACCGTTTTTATTAGTTTTTATATTTTTTTACTGCTGGCCATATTCCTGAAAAAAGATTGATTGCTGGTATTCGTACAATTGAGTGACATTCAGCTTTTGTCTTATTACTCGAATATCGTTAGTTTGTAGAATTTGTACAAGAAGGTCACCCGGAATTATATCCTGAAGGAAGTAAGGGATAATAGTTGCCTTTTGATTGCTAAACCAAATGTTAGGTTTAACTGCGATATTTGAAATGGGGGGTATCACCATTTTTAGTTAAGCTTAAGACCAAAGGAAAGGTCAGCTACTTCATGCCTTGCCACGCTACCCATACCCGAGTGTTGGACTTCAACTAAAAGGGTGCAGTCTTCTGTAATTGAAGCATTTAAAATGAGTCGATCAAGATCCCTAAAATGAGATGGTCTCTCATTTTCAATTGGCACTTGAAGAATTTCTCCAGTTGGTATAGATTGACTACTTCCGTTTCTTTTTTGTGAAAATATAAAGTTTGCCTTACCATCTCGCGGATCTGTACAAAAGAAAACATATTTTTTACTATTTTCTTTAATAAGTTTTTCCCCTTTTTCTAAAAGCGTAAAGAATTCACCCCGCGCCATTTCAAGTCCAAGCGTATTTGCATTAACCGGACACCATTCCTCTGCCGCAACAATTGCTGCTCCCCTAGCGATAGCAGCATCGGGCTCATGGGTTACCGATGTCTTTGCACCAAAGATCTGTTCTATTTGCCATCTAACTCTGGGGATCAAGGAGGTTCCTCCAACCATTAAAACATAATCGATTGATGCAGGTGTAAGTCTTGCCTTTTCCACACACCGTAAAGCACAAGCGCATGCAGCATTAATTTCTCTATCAATCATTTTTTCAAACTCGCTTCTTGTTACTTTTTCTTCTAGGTCAAAAGGCGGATTTCCATCAAGAAAGTTTAAAACATTAACTTCAACACATTCATATTTGCTAAGTTCGATTTTAGCAAGTTCGGAATTAATCCAAAAACGGTCTTTGGCGCGACATCGAGTAATAATGTCGTCTATGGTCATTCCTCTATTTTTTTCGAGGAAACGGTTTTGTAATTCTGCCATTATTCGATGGTCAAAATCATCTCCAGCGCGATCTGCAATTCCGTCATGTGAAAGCTCGAAAAGTGTTGCTCCGTCTTGAGAACCCTCAACAAGACAGATGTCGAGAGTTCCGCCACCCCAGTCAAAAACCAAGATTCTCTTACCCCTTAGTGAGGAAAGCTTTCTTTCAGGATGATAAAAATGGGCTACCATCGCAGCAAATGGCTCATGAACAAATCCGCTCAATAAAAGCCCTGCTTTTTCCATTGATCGCCGGACACCCCGCCGCTGTTCACCATTAAAACCCACAGGAATGGTAACTACGCATGATTCAAATTTATGTCCCAGCATGATAGGGTTTTTTTGCCCATCCTGTTTTAAGTGTTTAAATATTTCAGATCCAATTTCATAAGGCTGAAAACGCCGTCCTCCATGCATCCATTCAGCATTCGATGAGATAGATCTTTTTACGGAGCGAATGAACGTATGTCCGATTGTTCCACTTAATTCTCGCATGCTACGCCTAGCCTGCGCTCCAACAACTACTGAATCATCTGGTTTAAGCCAAACGACCGAAGGATGAGGCCTATTTCCAAATTCTTCATCCCTGAGCCAAAAGGCAATAGGAATTTTGTTGCTTCGCGATACATCGGTTCCCCAAACAGCTGCAAGAGAGTTTGTTGTGCCAAAGTCGATGCCAATGCCGATTTTTTTCATTGGCGGACTTCTGACTCAAGGCCTGCAACAATTTTTTGTACGTCAGAAATAAGCTCTAGTAAGCGTTCGCGATTTGGCTTTTCGCGTTCGGCATACCCGCGAATATTTTCGAGCCGATGCACAAGACGCTGGCGGACAATTGAGAGAACATGATGGATTGTTTCCTGTTTTGCGATGTTGTTATAACCGCCTTGCCGTTCAGAGTGAAGTTTCTCCTCAGAAAGCTCCATGTTTATTTTTTCAAGAGCGCCTAAGGCCACTGTAAGTTTTTGCTCAAGGTCTTGTGCTCTAGTAGCTTCTGTTTGTCGTCTTTGGGTTTCTAAAGTTAACTTTTCCTCATTATTCGAAGCATCTCTCTTTAATAATTCATTTTCGCTCTGCAAGCCAGCGCTCAGATCAGCTATTGCCCGCAAGGCGTACACTAGCTCTAAAAAGTTTTTAGGATCGGCATTATTAATAGGTATTTTAGATTTTAAAAGCGTCAAAAGCCATTGACTATCAGTTGAAACAGATAATCGCTGTTTGTTTTTGGATATTTTTCCAAGTCTTTGACTTCGTTCAACGTATTCAGAAAATGCAATTAGGGCTACAGTAGCAAGCTGAACATTTGGAAACGTTTTACAGATGCCATAAAGAACCCAATAATGCTTGCCGTCCGAAATAAACTTCTTCCAATCTTCTGATGAATCAACCTCGTTAAATTGATGCGAAATCCATTTTCTTGCGTCGCTTTGTAGGGTCAAAGCCGAAACGCTCAGGCCCTGTTCCCCGCCCGACAGGATGTTTAGCATGGGCTCTTCAATCCATCGAAGTTTTGGCGCCATTTTAATGTCAAACAGCAGGAATAAGCATTCGAAAGCAAGATATCGACTGAAAGGTGAATGGCGCGTCCGTCGAATAATTTCATCACGAACTTCAAGCGGCGGCAGTGGTTCAAGCTCCTTTAATGCCTTTTGACACTCGGCCCATTTCATAAATGGACGCTTCTGTTTTTCTGTAATCTTTTCAGCAAACTTTTTTTGTTTACTCATGAGAAATTTTTTTAAGACTATTCTTTGCGGCAGAAGAAATACTTTCCCAAGGTGATTCTTGCAGCCTTTTAAATATTTCTTTTGCTTCAGGAAGGTTACCATTTTTTTGTTTCAGGCATGCTTCTAGGAATTTAACGCGTTCAGCTCGTTCCCGATGAAATTCGGGGATTATTTTTTTATTGATAATAGCACAAAGTTTTATCGCATCAGATTTTCGACCATCAAAAAAAGCTTCGACAGCTTGGAAGGTTAATGCATCAGTCATTTGCACCAGCAATGGTAGTCCATAATTGCTGGATAACACTTTTTTTGTTTGATCACAGTTTGAACCATTAAGGCCGATAAAAAAAATAGAGGTTTTTGCTATTTTGCAGCCGGAACCCAACGGCGGCCTGATTGATGCTTCAAAATCATTTGCGCAGAAAAGGTAGTAGGAACAGATTAGTCTTGAAATATCGCTAAAAGGTATAAACCAACGCAAATAGCCATAGGCGGCCTGAAGGCGCTCTCGAAAATTAGGATCTTTTTGCTGCTCCTGAAAAAGACCGAGGTGGTATTCTAAAATTCCAGAGGTGAAAAGTTTCGGGACGCCATCCCGATTTAAAATGGTTTCAAGCCGGTTTTGGAATTCCTTAAAGGTTTTTTCTGTCCAATCAGGCGGGTTCTCCGCAAGAGACTTAATTAAATCTGCATAATTTGGTATCTGTTTAATTTGAGCAGGCTCGACTGCATAAATAAGGTATGGTTTTATGTAACCTCCGGAACTTACTTGTAAACGGAATGTGAATCCTTTTTTAAATGGTACTAAAGCATCTCCTTGCTCATTAACTAATATTTTTCTTCGTCCTAAATCATCTTCTACTTCAACTGATGGACTGGCGGCGCCAGGCGCAGAAACTACGGACAGTTTTAAGGTTTTCCCCGCCTCGCATACTTCGATATCTTCCATTCTGCGGCCACAACGCGTAAGATAAACTTCTCCTGCATTAGGAGTTGGTTCAAAGAAATTATTTAAAAAAGCTTCATATTGGAAGTTGTTGTCATTATGTTGCCCCCAAATTTCTAGTCCATCTTCGTAAATTGTGCCAAAGGTAGGCATAAAGATTAAAGGGGGTTATATTTTTGAAAAATATATGAGCTTTTACAAAATTTTTACTATCAATTAAAATTTTTATTTTTTTCCATTAAGTTATATATTTATATAACAGAAGGTTATTGTTTATTTAGCTAAAAGCGGTATATTTAACAAAATTATATTTGTTGTTGTCCTGCTCTTTATCAACACGGCGCTTTGCAAGGTTTTGACTTTGACCGACATAAAACTTCGGCAGATCATCACCAGTGGCTTCTTCGGCAACACCATATCCACCAATTACATACACGGCTTGAATATTAAGCTCGTCGCACTGCTGCGCCTTCCCAAGGTCGGTTCGAGGAAAGTAAATTGCCCGCCTTACCCAATGGTCTTTCGATAAGACCCTCAAGCCGTTTGGTTCACCGCCTGGGAAAAAAATGTTTAAACGAAACGGCGCAGACACATTCATTTTTTTACCTGATTACTTCCCGCGACCCAGTTTTTTCGAACTCTTAAGAAGAATCCACTCTGTCGCCCCTAGGTTCTGAGTCGTTTCCAAGCGGCCACCGTACCTCTGCTGGAACCCCTCTAGCTTGGCCCGGACAGCCCCTTGGAT
>DDPO01000146.1:0-278 GCA_002342225.1 Bdellovibrionaceae bacterium UBA2466
TGACCGGCCGGGAGAATTTGTACCAGATACAGAGTTCATAATTAGTTGGCAAGAAGCATGTTGACCTCCCTAGCCAGCGGGGCTGGCGGTAAATAATCGAGTGAGGAGTGCGGCTTCTTGGTGTTGTAGTGGATTCGCCACCGCTCGATGATGATCTTTGCCTCAAGAAGAGTATAAAATAATTCTCCGTCGAGAAGAAAGTGTCTCATCTTTCTGTTGAACGATTCGCAGTAGCCATTTTCCCAAGGACTTCCTGGCGCAATGAAGAGCGGCTTTAC
>DDPO01000146.1:303-2718 GCA_002342225.1 Bdellovibrionaceae bacterium UBA2466
GCTGTATCTAAATTCAGGACCATAGTACCTACGGATGCAGTAAGTCACGGCTAAGAAAATTCGCTGTAGAATGTAGTTTACCTAAACCCAAAACTACAGGAGATCTCAGCCATGACTGAACAAAACAATAAACCACGGGAGCGTATTTTTGTAGCGATCGATGTGGCAAAGGCGAAAAATGATGTATTGATCGAGTATCCGGATGGAAAAAGAAAACGGATGACGGTGGTCAATCGAATGGAGGACTTTATAGCATTCGCTGAACATCTTGGAACCTTTAAGAAAGAACAATGTTGTATCGGGGTAGAACCGACCAGCAATTACCACAGACCCATTTCATACTTTTTAAAAGAGAAAGGATTTCTTTTGAATTTCGTCCCTTCGATCGGAGTTGCAAGAACCAGGGAGGCGATGCATAACTCCTGGGACAAGAATGATCCAAAAGATGCGCAAGTAATTTTACACATGCTTAAGATTGGGCTTGTTCAAACCTATTACGATCCCCTTCTGAATGGGATTAACGACATTCAAGAACTTTCAAAAACCCACTTTTTGATTTCCCTGAGGAAAACAAAAACGCAGCACAGTATTTTGAATCACTACCTGCCTTTATATTTCCCTGAAGCTCAGAAATATTTTTCTAGCTCCAGAGCGGAATGGTTTTTTCGAATGCTTCATATGTTTCCAAGCCCTCACTACATCAAAGCAATGGGAAAGGAAGAGTTTATCAAGAAAGCCTGGAAAGTTTCCGGGAGAAAGGTAGCCAAAGAAGTTTTTCTTTCTGATTTTTTTGAGACAGCAAAAAACTCAATAGGGATACCCGTTTTGGAGGATTCTGAATCTCTTGTAATGTTTCGATTAGTTCTTCAGGAAGCTCTTGCTTTGTGCGAAAAAAGGCAACAACTTGAGGATAGGGCCCACGAATTCTTAAAACAGGACCCTCAGTATAAAATTCTGCGGTCCATACCTGGTATTGGTCCGATCATCGCGCTGACAATAATCGCAGAGTCTGGGGATATGAAAAGGTTTAGCCACCATAGAAAGTATTTAAAGTTTTGCGGGCTAGACCTCAGTACGCACCAGTCGGGGCAATTCAGGGGGCAATCAAGACTTTCTAAACGAGGGAACTCGAGACTTCGATGTGCATTTTGGATGGCTGCAACAATCGCAGTTCGCATGAGAAGCAATACACTTCGAGGAAAGTATGAACGTTACATAAAGCGGGATCCCACAAGCTCTGACCTAAAAAGAAAAGCACTAACTGCCAGTGCGGCCAAAATTTGTAGAGTTGCTTACAGTCTTGTAAAGGCTGGCAAACCTTATCGCCCCTATTTTGATGAGGCGATACCAAGTGGAGGAATTCGCTCAGTAGGGCCGTAGAGACCTTTTGGATCTCGTAGATAATGCTGGAATCTTCCACTTGGAAATAGCTTTGTTTTAAGAACAGTGAAGACCGTCGTCTTTGAACTTCGGATCTTGTGTCACTATGGTAAAAGAACTTTCCATTTAGGTGGTGGAAGCCCGCTTGGTGATTTTTTAAATCAAACTTCTAAAGAAGGGATACGTGTATGCTTTATTTGCTATTGACTGGAAACTTAGAACGTTATCGTTGGTAATGGTATGAATCGGCTTTTTCGTGGAACTAAGAATGTTTTTAGTTAGAAGATTTACGGCCTCTACTTTTCTTTCTGTTATTCGTCCAATTTTAATAAAGCGAGACTTTCTATCTGCACAAACTAAGAGTTGATTCCCTTTAGCACCGTACATCGAATCTCTTTCCCAATCCCCAATTCTAGCTCTGTTATTTGCTATTTGAGGACGGGAATCTATTGCGAGTTTATTCGTCGATTTATGAGCCTTCATTCGTACTCGGCTAGCCCCTCTGCGATTGTATCTACGCAGATAAGGCGTCAGAAAACGATATTGCCGATAAATATAGTTATAAATAGATTGGTGGCTGATTCTAAAGTTTTTTTCGTGCTTTAGCCGCCCACTTATCTGCTCGGGACTAAGATCAGAAAACAGGAGATAAAGAACAATCCCTTCTTTATCATCTTGAATCAGATAAGGTCTTTTGCATCGCCTAAACCAGTGCCTGTATCTAACCTCGGCCTCTTTAGGCTTATAATTTATACGGGAGCCATTTCTTAAGATCTCCCGATAAATCGTAGACTTATTAAAGCCTAGACTCTGAGCGATTTCTGACACTGATACTTTAGCTTGCAAAAAAGCTAAAATTTGGCATCTATCCTGGTAGTTCACCCTTCGGTAGGTGTGCATAGTGCAACTCCTTTCAACTTGGTCGTTAAAAGGACTGCCTACCCTAGGGTGACTTTCCTTTCAACGTTTGAAGTTGCACTGGCTCTTTGAATTCAGCGGCTTTACTTCTGGCAGGTAGCTTTCTATTCGATTTGG
>DDPO01000076.1 GCA_002342225.1 Bdellovibrionaceae bacterium UBA2466
ATCCGCCGCCGAGGAGACCGGGTATTCTGTTTGAAAATATTCTTCCAACTCTTCTTGCTCGGACGAAGTAAACTTGTCGACTTGAGGAGCTCCGTTAGGCTCGACTTTGAATGCTGCGCCAGACTCTCGAATCCGTCCCTCTGCCCTAAATTCAGATCCTTTTTCAACTAAAAGAGTATTTCCAAGATCGAGATTCGAATTTATCTCTACTTTACCCTCACTGACAGCCACTCGCTCTGCTAATAAACCCGAAGGGTCTTGCTGCCAAGTCACATAAAATTCGGTTCCTCTCACACCCAAAGTCGATGTCGGCGTATTCAATTTAAATTCACGGTTTTGATTTTTCTTATCCTTGGAAACTTTAACCCTGACTATTCCGTACTGAAGCGCAAGATTAATTCTCACGGAGTCTTGAACATTTTCACAAGCGCTTAATGTGAGCTCGGTATTGTCTCCAATCTCTAACTCTGATCGATCTCGAAGTGTGAGCAGAATTCGAGAATTTTCCCCAGTTCGAATTTGCGAACCTTGATTAAGCTTCTCGCCGTTAGCGATTGCGTAGCCTTGATTGTAACTAACCATTCCGACAACCCCCGCAACTCTCGCGCAGGGTTCCCCAACTTCGGCCAAAGCACTCGACATTGCGAGCCATGTAAAGAGGAAATAAACTGAAATATGAGAGAGTTTTTGATTGGGCATCTTTATAAGGATAACCAAAAAATGGAGGTCTATCCACACTCTTCCGAAGTATTCAATGACTCAGCGGGCGAGATATCAATAACTTCGGGCGAAAATGACTCTTCCTTGTGATGGCGCTTTGCAGTAAATGCAAGAACCTGCTTCTTTGATCTGTGTGAAAGGCACGCAGCGAATGGTCGCTTTAGTTTCCTCTTTAACTTGAGCTTCACACTTAGCATTACCACACCAGTGCATTTGATAAAATCCGGACTCGGCTTCAATTCTCTCCTGAAACTTTGAATAATCGTTTTCGATGTGGGTATTGCTTTCCAGAAATTTAGCAGCTCTATCGTAAAGACGTTTTTGAAGAGCGTCTAAAACTTCAAGTGTTTTAGTTTTGATGTCACCGAGTTTAACTTGGAGTTTCTCGCCCACCCTCGGAGCAAATACACACAATTCATTAGCAAGATCTCTAGGACCAACTTCAACTCTCAATGGAATTCCAGCAACTTCCCACTCATTAAATTTATAACCAGCACTTTGACCTTCTCGATCGTCAATTTCAACAGTGACACCCAAGCCTCTCATAACAGATTGAATCTGCTGACAAGCTTTGAGAACTTCAGAGTTGTCCTTATTTTTTTGAGTAATAGGAACTATCATGACTTGAGTTGGAGCAGCTTTTGGAGGCAAAACAAGCCCTTGATCATCACTGTGAGTCATAATCAAAGCACCAATCACTCGGGTCGTAAGTCCCCACGAAGTCTGATAAACATATTGAAGCTGCCCGTTTCTGTCCTGAAACTTTATATCAAAGGCTTTCGCGAACTTGTTCCCGAAATAATGAGAAGTGCAGCCCTGCAGTGCTTTTTTATCCTGCATCATAAGTTCAAGGCAGAATGTTTGCTCAGCACCCGCAAACTTCTCACTCGCAGTTTTTTCGCCTGGAACGACAGGGATCGCAAAAATATTCATCAAAAACTGTTTATAAATGTCGAGCATTTTAAAGGTCTCTTTGCGAGCTTCGTCTTCAGTTTCATGGCAGGTGTGTCCTTCTTGCCACAAAAACTCCATCGTTCTCAAAAATGGCTTCGTGCGCATCTCCCATCGAACCACATTAGCCCATTGGTTAATTAAAACGGGAAGGTCTCGATAACTAGAGATCCACTTTGAGTACATTGCATTGATAATTGTTTCTGATGTGGGCCTCACAACAAGAGGCTCCTCAAGCTTTTTGCCGCCCCCGTGAGTTACAACAGCTAGTTGAGGAGCAAACCCCTCAACATGATCTTTCTCTTTGTTAATAAAACTTTCAGGAATGAACATTGGAAAGTAGGCATTTTTATGGCCTGTTTCTTTAAATCGTCGGTCGAGTTCTCTTTGAACCACTTCCCAAATTGCATACCCCTGAGGTCTCAAAACCATACAGCCTCTCACCGGGCTGTAATCGGCCAACTTTGCATGGGTGATTACGTCGGAGTACCACTGTGAAAAATCCTCACCGCGAGGAGTAATTCTTTGTGCCATATTTACATTCTTTCAATTTCGCTCATGAGATAATCGAGCATTTCAGATTCTGGAACTTTCTTGATGGCTTTGCCCTTTTTGTAGACGAGACCTTCGCCTTTACCCCCAGCTATTCCGATATCTGCTTCCATGGATTCCCCGGGACCATTCACGACACAGCCCATTACTGCAATTTTAATATTTTTCTTAAGTCCAAGAGCTCGCCGCTCGACTTCCTCTGCTAATTTGTAGACATCAATGTCTGCCCGACCACAACTGGGACAAGAAATAATTTCTGGAGCATCGTTTTTGAGACCGAGAGATTTCAAAATATAAATACCAGCAGTTATCTCATCTACAGGATCACAACTTAATGAAACACGGATTGTGTCTCCTATTCCCGCAAGCAATAAACTTCCGATACCCACTGCAGATTTAATTGACCCATAATTTTTCGTTCCTGCTTCAGTGACGCCAAGATGAAGTGGAGCTTCGGTTTTCTCCGAAAGCATGGAATATGCTCGGTAGTTCGACCTTACATCCGATGACTTGATCGACACCTTAAAATTAAAGAAATTTTGTTTCTCCACGAGTTCAATCGCGTTGAGAGCACTTTCAACCAAGGCTTCGGGAGTGGGATGACCATATTTTTTTAAAAGAGGTTTTTCCAATGAACCGGCATTGACACCAATTCTTACCGCTTTCCCCATATCTTGGGCCATTTTGATGACTTCAACGGTTTTCCATTCGGCACCAATGTTTCCCGGATTGATTCGAACACAAGCAATATTGTGCTTCATCGCCTCAAGTGCCATCTTATAGTCAAAATGAATATCCGCAATCACTGGAATGTGAACTTGTCTGAGTACATCCGGCAAAGCATCTGCAGATTCTTGATTGTTTACCGTGACACGAACCAACTCACACCCAGCAGCTTCCAGCGCGTGAATCTGTTTTACCACTTCAACGACATCATCTGTCTTGGGTGTCGTCATGGACTGAACTCGAACAGGATTGTTTCCTCCTATCTTCACTCCACCAACATTGATTTCTCTAGTTTTTCGACGATTAGATTGTTCAGTTGTTATCATAATCTTCCCCGTTAATTAGTAGTGTTGGGTTCAATTCCATAGACTTTCATTTTTTTATGAAGGTGACTTCTCTCAACCCCAATCGTATTGGCGGTTTTAGATATGTTGCCACCGTTTTCATTGAGCATCTTCATAATAAACTGCTTTTCAAAAACAGCTCTTGCCGACCTCAATGTTTTGTCCTCACCCGAACATAACTCTTGATTGGAAATTGAATCAAAGTCCTCGAAATCAATATCATCAATGGTCTCTGTTCTGGATAAAATACAGGCTCTCTCCACCCAGTTTTTTAACTCCCTTACATTACCCGGCCAGGGGTACGATGCCAACATTTCGAGAGTCTTTTCTCCAATTTTTTTCACTTTTCCCCTGGAATAACGATTCATGAAATGCTGTATCAATTCTGGAATATCTTCTTTGCGGTCTCTTAGGGGCGCTACATAAATCGGAATAACGTTCAGTCGATAAAAGAGATCTTCCCGAAACTCCCCATCTTTTATAGCTTTCTTTAAATCTTTGTTAGTTGCAGCTATGACTCTTAAGTCCAAATCTATTGCCTCATCTCCACCCACTCGATGAATTGTGCACTCCTGAAGGGCTCTTAGGATTTTAGCCTGCATCTTAAGGCCCATATCTCCCACTTCATCTAAAAACAAAGTTCCACCATTGGCCTGTTCAAACTTTCCAATTTTTCTGTCATGGGCACCCGTGAAAGAGCCCTTTTCATGACCAAATAGTTCACTTTCAATGAGGTCTTCGGGAATCGCAGCACAATTGACTGCAACAAATCTACCTGAGCAGCGCGGACTCCCATAATGGAGCGCCCTAGCCACCAATTCTTTTCCAGTTCCGTTTTCGCCCTGCAACATAACCCAACCATTTGATGGAGCAGTCACCTCGATGAGCCGTTTCAGCTTCACCATGGCTGAACTTTTTCCATTCAAAAAGTCTTCGTCGCACAACTCCCTCTTCAAATACTCATTTTCGTCTTTAAGTTCCTTCAGAGCAAAGAGATGACTTAAAAGAAGCAATAATTTATCAAAGTGAATGGGTTTTTCTAAAAAATCGAAAGCTCCAAGCTTGATAGTTTTAACTGCTGTCTCAACAG
Source organism: Bdellovibrionaceae bacterium UBA2466 (assembly GCA_002342225.1). Lineage (GTDB taxonomy): Bacteria > Bdellovibrionota > FAC87 > UBA2466 > UBA2466 > UBA2466. The sequence goes on from DDPO01000076.1 coordinate 4,384, forward strand.
TAGCGTGACCGGACATCATAACAACCGGAGTAGATGGCTGGAGTTTTTTTATTTTTTCTAGAACTGCTACACCATCATCACCGGGCATCCAGATATCCAACAAAACTGCATCTGGATTAAACTTCTTTAGCTTCTGCAAACCGATTGAGCCGCTCTTGGCAGTTTCAACAATAAACTTTTCATCCTCAAGTACTCCCTTGAGGGTAGTTAATATGTTTTCCTCATCATCAATAACTAATATTTTCTTTAACACCATGGCTCACTCTCCAAACCGGTCGTTTCTCTCAAAGGCTTCATCGAATCGATAGCCACATTCTCTTTAACCTGAATCTCCTCAGGAAACTCAATAACAAATCTTGTTCCTCTTAGCTCTTGTGGTTCAGCCCGAACAATTCCACCGTGATCTGCTACTATTCTTTTAACAATTGCGAGCCCTAATCCCGTTCCACCTTCTTTGGTTGAAAAATAAGGCTCAAACAACTGCTCTAACCCACTGGGATCGATACCGCATCCTTCGTCGCTTACCGAAAGCCGACATATTTGACCGCTTGAAATCAACTCGGTCTGAATTTTAATGAGCCCCTCGTGGTTCATCGCAGCCACCGCATTATCAAACAGATTAATTAAGACTCGCTTCAGTTGAGACCGGTCCAATTGCATTTTCGGAACGATGGGTGCTAACTCTAAGTCAAATTGAATCGATTCATGCGCAGCTTTAAACAGGTTGACCGCCTCGATAACGATGTCGTTTAGATCTTCAATCCTTTTCTGGATCTCTGGCAATCTCGCAAAAGAGGAAAACTCATTTACCAATGTTTTTAAGGCATCCACTTCTTTTAAAATGATCTCGGTAGACTCTCCAAAGGTCCCGTCATCGTCAATTTTGTCTAAGTACCTTCTCCTCAGTCTTTGAACAGAGAGTTGAATGGGCGTGAGGGGATTTTTAATTTCATGAGCAATTCTTTTCGCTACTTCTCGCCAAGCACTCATCCTCTCCATTTGCTGTATCTCAGTTACGTCATCGAAAACAGCGACGACACCTATTTGCTTTTTATTTTCATCACGAAGCACACTCAATGTGACGATCAAATTGACCCATTGGCTTTTTGCATTTTGAATTCTAATTTCTCTTCGAAGAGATTTGGCAGTACCATAAACACCTCTGAGCAGATCCCTAAACTCATCTCGATGAGATTCAGGAACAAGTGCCCAATAAGGTTGTCCAACCATCTCACTAGCCGAGGTCTTCAAGAGCTGAGAGGCCGCAGGATTAATCATCGAAATTCTTCCTTGCTCATCAAGAGATACAACACCCGACTGAACATTTTCTAATAAGACCTCAATATATTTTCTTCTGTGCTCAATCTCTTGATTGGATTTTTGCAATCGAGAGTGGGTAACTTCAATATCTCTCTTATTTTCCCTGAGCTCTTTGGTCATGCTATTAAAGGAGTCTACTAATTTAGCGAGTTCATCTCCACCCGTCAGATTAATGTGATAATCCAAATTTCCTCGAGCCACTTCGCCCGTTCCCTTAACTAGCTCTTCGATGGGCCCCGTCAGGCGGCGAGCCACGTAAAATCCGGTCCATGTAGCGGCGAACAAAATCAACAATGTCACCATAGACAGAATAAAAAAGTAAGTCGACTTGATGGGGTAGTTCAAAGGATTATCAAGTTTGTAATCCGCATAAGTCATGTGAATATCGGCCAATTGGCTTGCAAGTTTCATGGGAATAAAATCATCCACAAAAAGTACACCACGACCCGGCCCCAAAAAAACTCCGCACCGAACCAGTTCCCCCTCGCCCACATTTTGAATTTTGCAATCATTGGACCCTGCAAAAACTCTCTTCAATGTCTCCAAACTGGCTAAAGGTATGTCATGGGTTCGCTCAGGTGAAATAGCAGCCGTTCGCCCTGAAAAAGGAGATGAATAGTACTCAATAGCGTCAAGGCCATAGTCATTCCTTGCACGCTGAAGTTTCTGGTAAAATTTATGACCCCCAAGAGAATTTCCCTCAAGGCTACCAGCAATTTTTCTTGCAAAATGGGAGGCGTTTTTTTCGGTGGTTTGATAATAATTCTGCACAACTTCAATACTTCGCTGCAGGGTTGCTTCTACTTTGATGTTAAACCATTTATCAAAACTGCTTTTGATATATAAAGCAGAAGTAGTGAAGAGAAAAAGGGTCGGTATCGTTGCGAAAAGCAAAAAACTCACCACCAACCTCGTTTTGAGTCTTGAACCTAAACGCCCCCGACGATCGTCTAGGATCATTTTAAGAGCATTTCGAAAAACCAAAAACAACAACACCATTACCAACAGGATGTTGAGGTTCATTAACCCAAAGAAAAAAATGCTATTAACAAAAGGCAGCTTTGAAGAGAGTTTCAGTAAGTGAACTTCTATTGCAGTAAAAATAATGATCGTAACGAAAACCCCAGCGGCGATAACCTTTTCCCGGCTTCGGCGCTTCAACTCATGGGTTTCTTTGGGTGAATACATATGTCCGGCACTCTATTTCAAAAGGGCAAAAAAGACACGGTCCAAATGTGTTATTTTTAACTCACTTTTAGACTTTGGACTTTCACGGATTTAGGCTAGAGTAGCGCGTCAAAACCATGATTTACGCTGATTACAATGCTACAACTCCCCTGTCTGACGGGGCCAAGGCCTGGATGATAAAGTCCCAAGAACTTTGGGGCAACCCTTCATCCAGTCACAGGTATGGCCGTAAAGCACTGGAATTGTTAAATAATGCAAGAGAGCAAGTTGCTTCCATGTTAGCCGTGAATCCGAATGACGTCGTTTTTACTTCGGGAGGAAGTGAAGCCAATACGATGGCCCTTTTGGGAACCGCTTTAGATTTCGGCCCCGGCTTTAAACTACTCACCTCAAAAGTTGAGCATTCTTCAATTCGAGACACCCTACCCCTCATCACAAAAATGGGCGGAACCGTTAAGTTTTTATCAGTCGACCCCAATGGACAAATTAACCTCAACGAACTTAGAGAAATGCTGGCCGATTTCAAACCTCACCTTGTTTCATTGATGACAGCGAACAATGAAACTGGAGTTGTTTTTCCTGTTCCTCAGGTTCTTGATCTCTGTGAAGAACACTCCTCAATGCTTCATACCGATGCAGTCCAGGGGCTAGGAAAACTAGATCCCTCTTTTTATCGAGGAGCTCATTTAGTTTCTATCTCTGCCCATAAAATTTACGGTCCCAAAGGGGTCGGAGCTTTGGTGATCCGAAAAGGAACCAAGCTGACTTCTACCCACTACGGCGGCTCTCAAGAGATCAAGCGCCGTGGTGGAACCGAAAATGTCATTGGGATTGCAGGCTTTGGTGGGGCAGTTGAAGAGTTCATGAGGCTAGAAAGACCCTCAGATTTAAAATCAATTCGTGACCATTTTGAGTCCTTAATGGGTCGAGGCATGGATGGAATATCTATTCAGGGAGTAAAAGAGCCAAGAATTCCGAATACTTCAAATATTCGGTTCCATGGTATTGCTTCCGAAGTCATTCTTGGGGCTCTGGACCTCGATGGTATTTTTGTCTCGGCGGGGTCAGCTTGTTCGTCTGGATCGATCTCGCCTAGTCATGTTCTACTAGCGATGGGCCTTTCTGAGCAGGCTGCGAGAGAATGTGTTCGTTTTAGCTGGGGACGAAGTACTAACTTAAATTCAGTTGAGGAAGTAGCGCAAACAGTGATAGCTCATGTGGCGAGAATTCGAGCCAGAAACGAGCTTAAAAGCTCATCGCATTAGGTTACATTAGTGAAATCAATGATTCAAAATCAACTACCCAAAAAAGGCGCCAAAGTCGTTGTCGCGATGAGTGGCGGAGTCGATAGTAGTGTCGCTGCGGGCTGGCTTTCCAAAAATGGGTACAACGTCATTGGAATTTCACTGCAGCTCCATGACATGGCTGAGAAGGTCGATAATGAATTTGGCACATGTTGCAGCCTCAGTGACATCAACGACGCTAGAAGAGTCGCTGAAGCTTTAGACATCCCTTTTTATGTTAACGACATGGAAACTGCATTTAATGAAGCAGTTATCGAAGACTTTGTGCAAGAATACTTAAATGGCCGAACTCCTAATCCCTGTGTTCGTTGCAACGAAAAAGTGAAATTCAAAAAACTTATGGACTGGGCTTTAGATCTCGGAGCCGACTTCTTAGCAACTGGCCACTACGCGACTATTCAATGGAATGCTCAACAGAACCGACACGAACTTCATAAAGGTGGTGATGACGGAAAAGATCAATCCTACTTTCTATTTACAATGAAAGAATCGGATTTAGCTAAAACTCTATTTCCAGTGGGTAACTTTGAAAAGCCCGTTGTCAGAGCGCTTGCTCAAGAATACGGTTTAAGAGTTGCTAACAAACCAGATAGCCAAGAGATCTGCTTTGTTCAGGGGAAAAGCTACAAAGATTTCATTGAAGAAAGAGTTCCAGAGGAAGTGTTGCGACCGGGAAACTTTGTCGATGCAAACGGAAAAGTACTGGGCCAGCACTCTGGCCTGCACCAATACACGGTAGGGCAACGAAAAGGTATCCATTTAAACTCCTTAGAGCCGCTTTACGTTCTAGCTTTAAATGCAAAATCCAATGAGGTCATCGTTGGCCCGGAAACTTCTTTGTTTAGAAAAACTGCTCTAGTTAAAAATGTATCCTGGATTAATGAATTTGAACTGGGTACACATTTAAAAGCAAAAGCTAAGATCAGATATAGAAGCAAGGAAAGCCCCGTAGAAATTAATCGCATCAATGAAGACGCAGTCGAAGTTAAGTTTGAAGTTCCCCAACGCGCCATTACTCCTGGACAAGCGATGGTGTTTTACGATGGAACGAGAACTTTGGGCGGCGGTTGGATAGAAAGCCTATCGGTACACTAATGCGGATTGCGATTAAAACTTTTGGTTGTAAAGCAAACAGCACCGATAGCGATGCTTTGTTTTTGGAAGCCAAAAGACGGGGCTATGAAATTGTTGATGAAAATGCTTCGGCAGACGCTTATGTGATCAATACATGTACTGTGACTGAAAATGCAGACCGAGATGCAAGACATCAAGCCAACAGATTCAAACGACAGAATCAAGGTGCATTGGTTGCTATGGTCGGATGCTATGCCCAAGTAGCTAAAGACTCCCTCGTACAACTACCTGAAGTCGATTTTGTTGTCGGCACTGCTAACAAATTTAAAGTTCTAGATCATTTTGAAAGAGCCTTTAAAAATGAATTTTTATCAAAAGATCAAGTAGAGCCAGCTAAAGGATTTCTTCCAGAGCAATTTCCCGGATCTCGTTATGCCAGAGCTACTATCAAAGTTCAGGATGGATGTAATTATCGATGTAGCTTTTGCATTATCCCGGAAGCAAGGGGACGAAGTCGCAGCCTCCCCATCGACATCATTGAGAACCAAGTCGTTCAAGCTTACCGAGAAGGCTTTAAGGAAGTTGTCCTAACTGGCATTCATTTGGCCCACTATGGTTGGGACCAAAACACGGATCTCGTCGAGCTTGTAAAGCGGCTTTTAAAAATTGATGGCCCGAGAGTACGTTTAAGCTCACTCGATCCATTCGAAATTCCCGCAGAGCTTTTAGAACTATTCAAAACCCATGAAAAGTTTTGCCCCCACTTTCATATCGCTCTTCAAAGCGGTAGCGATTCAGTTTTGAGTGGAATGCGAAGAATTTATCAAGCAAAAGAGTTTGTGGAGATCACTCACAAAATCAACTCCCTCCGCCCAGACACTTTTATTGGAGTCGATGTCATTGTTGGATTTCCAGGTGAAGGTGAAAAAGAATTTCAAGAGACTATCGATTGCCTAAACCAATCTTACTGGACCAAACTCCATGTGTTTTCTTTCTCCGCCAGAAAAGGAACAAGTGCCGCATCGCTCGATAGAAAGGTTCCAGACAATATTATTGCAGAACGCTCGGAAGTTTTGAGAAAGCTTAGCGACAAAACCTATCTAAACTTCATGAATAGCCAAATTGGAAAAACCAAAAAAGTCATTCTTGAACGTCCGTCCAAAAAACATCCAAACGTCTGGCTTGGCCATACTGACAACTATTTACCGACTTATACATTGATCAGTCCCGCTCACGCAAAGATGGAAGTAACTTGCGAAGTATTCAAAGTAGATGGGGACAGGGTTTGGACAACATTGAAATAGCGGCCGGAGAATCTTCTCCGACCGCCAATCAAGTTTTTAGCCTTTTTTATCTTTTGCAGGCTGAGTGAGCTCAATCTCAAGAGCAACATCTACAACTTCACCTAAAGCTAAACCGCCATTATCTAGAATTTTGTTCCAAGTAACTCCAAAGTCTTTTCTATTGATTTTGGTAGTCCCCGATAGACCTCTTCTTATTTTGCCGAATGGATCTTTTAGAGCAGGTGTAAGTTCTCCCTCAATCGTAACCTCTTTGGTAATGCCTCTCATCGTCAACTCTCCGACTAAAATCACCCTTTCCGCATCCCCTGGAGTAATGCTTTTTGTCTTAAATGATGCTTTTGGGAACTTCTTCACGTCAAAGAAATCGGAAGCTTTTAAATGGTTGTCTCTATCAACGTTGTTGGTATTAATGGTGTTCATATCCAAAGTCCCTTCCAAGGACATTTTCTTAGGATCCTTATCATCAACGATTAGTTTTCCACTCATACCCGTAATTTCGCCACTTACATTAGAAACAGTTAAATGCCGAATTTTGAACCGTGCCGATGCATGGGCACTATCAATGTCCCACTGCGCCGCAAAAACGAAATTGCTGACCAAAAGGCCTAAGAACCATTGAAACTTCATATTGTTTCCTTTCTTAATAATTTTTTTGAAAAAAAATTGTACCGAGAGTGGCAAGAGATTGCAAATGAGTGCACCAGTGACTATTTTAAGGCCACTCTATTTGTGAGATAATTTTTTAAAAGGAGAGTCCATGTCACGCATTTTTAGTTTTTTCATATTCTTAATTTTGGCTACATCTTGTTCAAACCAACCTGTTGCAGAGAGCTCTAACTCTTCATGCAACTCAGGTGACTGTATTAAGAACCTGAACAAATTGGCATCACCCGAGACCCAAGCAAAGACGCCCAAGGGGAAAGCCCCGTTGAAAAAATCGAACTAGGTTTTAGGTGTGTGGTTCGGTAGGACATATGAGCGAATCAACTGTCGATGCTATAGGAAAGAGCGCTGCTATTTTGGCCGCAGTTGAAGTGGGATTGGGTAGTTTACTTCATGGTCTCCACGTGCCTTTTGCTGGTAAATTGCTCTCGCTGAATCAAACTTTTCTCCTCTCTTGGTTTTCAAGAGTTTATCCTAATTCCGATCGAGGCTTTGCTTCCAAGATCTCAAGCATTACGGCCCTGCTAAAATCTCTATCTCCCATGGGGAAAAAACTGACTCCCATGCTGGGAATCAGCAGCCAGGGGGTTCTTTTCTCAATTGGGGTTTTCTTTTTTGGAAACACCCTTCTAGGTTCTCTAGTGGGAAGTGTAATTGCTGGAACTTGGGCATTCATTCAGCCCGTTCTTATCTACTTTTTAATTTACGGAAAAACCCTATTCAAAATTGTCGATTTTTATGTCACGGCTGCCAACAAATGGTTTCCAACCAACCCTCACAATTTAATTCGAGCGATCTGCTTTCTTATCGCAGTAAAGCTCACGCTTCACGCTTTACTGGCTATGTTGGCCTGGACAATGAAAACCGAGAAAATTGAATCTTATATTTTTCGAATCACGCAAAGCCGACAAAAAAGCTCGGCCCGCCAACCCCAAAGCACTTTTAGAGGTATCAAGTCCGACCTTACACAACCCTTTTTTCTATTTTCGTTGATTCTAACCTTGGTCTTTCTTATTTTTTCAGAAAGCGATAAGAAAGTTATCATTATTGGCATTTTACGACCTCTGGCGACCGCTTTTTTATGCTTTCTTTGTGTTCGTATTTTGCCTCTGGAAAAGATAAAATCGCAATCTCTTCAAAAAGCTATAAAGTATTTGAAAGGATATCGACAGTGACCTGGGTGGGAAAAAGTGCCCTTCGTAAAGAAGGTGAAAAAAAGCTACGAGGTGAAGCGAAATATATTGATGATATCAGTCTACCCAATATGATCTACGGCATTACAATTCGCAGTCCAATTGCCCGTGGATTATTAAAAAAAATTGAGTATCTCCCCGGAATCGACTGGAAATCGATCATCAAAGTGACTGCCAAGGACATTCCCGGAAAAAACTACGTAGCTCTTATTGAAAAAGATCAGCCGTACCTAGCAGAGGAGAGGATCAACCATCCGGAAGAGCCCGTCTTACTCCTAGCCCATCCTGATAAGAATTTGCTCGAAAAAGCTAGAAAGCTAGTCAAACTTCACATCGAACCTCTACCTGCCATTTATCGTCTTGAGGATGCTTTGAATCGTACTGAAATTATTTGGGGCCAAGACAACGTATTAAAAAGCTACGCGATTGATCGGGGAGATATTAAGAAAGCTTTTAAGTCAGCTGCTCATGTCATCGAAGGAACCTACTTCACTGGTGCGCAAGAGCAACTTTACATCGAAACCAATGGAGTCATTGCTACCGCAAGTGAAAAAGAGGGAATTGCTGTTTGGGGTTCGATGCAGTGTCCTTATTATGTTCACAAAGCGCTTGTTCCCCTTTTTGGGCTCCCCCCTGAAAAAGTTAGAGTCATTCAAATGGAAACCGGAGGAGGATTTGGAGGCAAAGAAGAATATCCCTCAGTTATTTCCGGACATGCAGCTTTGTTAGCTTGGAAATCAAAACGCCCAGTCAAAATGATCTACGATCGAATGGAAGACATGGTCGCTACGACTAAACGACATCCTTCTAAAACTCAGATTCGAACAGCTTTTGACAAGAATTATAAGCTACTAGGTCTCGATATTGACTTCACTATTGATGGTGGAGCTTATGCCACTTTATCTTCAGTGGTTTTATCTCGCGGCACACTCCATGCTTCGGGCCCCTACTTTTCGCCGAGCATTCGAATCCATAGTCGGGCTGTTGCAACAAACACACCTCCACATGGAGCCTTCCGTGGATTTGGCGCTCCTCAGAGTCTGTTTGCAATAGAGAAACACATGGACTTATGTGCCAATCAACTCAAACTGGATCCCGTTGTTCTAAGAAAAAATAACTTAGTCAAACACGGCCAGACCTTAGGCTGTGGTCAAGTCGTCAAAGAAAACTTGAAATTAGAAACAGTTTTGGACAAAGCTCTTATTGCCAGTGATTTTCACAAAAAAAGAAAAGCGTTTGCAAAGAAGAACAAAAGCAACCCTATAAAAAGGGGAATCGGTCTTGCAGTATTCATGCATGGAGCAGGATTCACAGGGTCGGGAGAAACATTTTTGGCTTCCATAGCTGCGGTCAAAGCGACAGCAGAGGGAAAGATTCAGGTTCTTACTTCCAATACTGAGATCGGACAGGGAACAAATACAGTTTTCTCTCAAATGGCTGCCGACGCCCTACAAATTAATTTTTCAGACATTGAAATCGCACAGCCCGATACGGCCTTTGTTCCCAACAGTGGTCCTACAGTAGCCTCAAGAACGACGATGATTGTTGGAAAACT
>DDPO01000051.1 GCA_002342225.1 Bdellovibrionaceae bacterium UBA2466
TCAGGATTGATCATCGCAATTTCATCGGGAAGAAGCTCGGCTACTTTTTTCTGAACATTGGCATTTGGAACACTAGTACGACGTTCTTTTTGATTGGGTAGCTCGGGTGGCGTTTGAGCTGCTCGAGCATCAAACTCTGGGTATTGCCAAAGAAACTTCCACTCTGACTTTTCTTGACTGTCTTTGCTCACTTGAAGAGCGAGGTCAGTGCGTTTGAGGGTGTTATCGGCAAGGAGAGAAGAGACCTCGTCGAACGTAAGAGGCCCTCGAGGTGACCGATTTACAAGGACTATCCAGCTTTTTCCCATTTGACTCTCGTCGCCTGAGACCTGAAACATCCTTGTTTTAGGGTCTACTTTTTAATTTTGCTAACCACGGCTTTCATCTTTCCATGGATGTGCCCATTGGTCGCTAAACAATACCCTTCAAAAATATTCGTAGGCTTACCTTCGTAATTTGTAACAACTCCGCCAGCTTCTTCCACAAGCAGAAACCCAGCTGCAACATCCCACGAAGAAAGCCCTCTTTCCCAAAATCCATCAAAGCGGCCACTCGCAACACAAGCTAAATCAAGAGCCGCACTTCCCGGCCGCCGAACCGCTAAAGCCTGTTCGTTCATCTCTTGGAACACATCAACTTCTGCAGCAAGCGATCTCGATTTCGAGTAATAAAACCCAGTTCCTACAAGTGATTCATTAAGCCTCTTAGTCTTGGAAACTCGGATTCGTTTCCCGTTCAAAAAGGCCCCTTTACCTTTTTCAGCGTAATACAACTCTTTGGTAAAGGGTTGATAAATCACCCCTGCTTTTGGTTTCCCTTTGACGTGCAACCCTATCGAAACACAAAACCATGGGAACCCATGAGCATAGTTGGAGGTCCCATCAAGAGGGTCTGTGATCCACAAAAGCTCAGACTCTCCCTGGTATTCTCCAGTCTCTTCAGTAATAATCGAACTTTTAGGAAATTTTCTTAAGATATTCTTTACCAGATAGGCCTCAGCAGCTTTGTCAGCTTCGGTCACTATTCCTGCATTGGGCTTCACTTCAATTTGATGTTTCTTGTCGAAATATTTCATCAAGATAGCGCCAGCACCGTGCGCTAACTCTATTAAAAAATGTGAAGAAGGACATTTTTCTCGACGAGAAACTTTTTTCATCTTCAGGGATCCTTAACCGTTTTTTTTGCTTTTTTGGCAATACGCTTAACTTCGGCGTCAGCTTGTTCTTCAGCCAGTATTTTCATTTTTTGAATCAATTGCTGATTTTTCTCCACAATTTTTTCAAATTGTTTTCTTTGAGCTTCGTCCACTTCCCACTGATACACGACTTCGTTTACTTTGCTCTCTAACTCGGTCATCGATTGGCTTAAATAGGTGATGAAATTGGAGTCGTCAAAAGTCACAGGTTTTAAGGGCTCTTTTTGCTCCCTGTAATAACACAAAGTCTTTTTAATAAGACTGTCGATGGGATGCTGATCCCTCTGTCGATCAAAAGCATCTGAAACTTTCTCTCGGATTGCAAGGACCTTGAATATTCTCGATGAGAGCTTTTTGTTTGAAGTCACAACTCCTCGTCCTACGGCCTCAAAGTAATTGATAAAGGGAGAAGGATCAGGAAGAAGCTCCGAGCAGTTCATAGGCAGAGAGTAAACTCCAGGATCGGACAAAACAGCCGAAAATCCGGAGCCATACGTCAAAAAGGTCAAGACCAACAAAAGATATTTTGCCAAGCGAGATTCCTTTCCAATGATAATCAGATGTACTATCTTTTTGAGTTTAAACGGGCTTGGAGCGGAATGCAAAACTTACCCCTATATTTCGATGTTTTAGTGCTCGGGAATGAGCCGGGTGGGCTTTGGTTTCTTCGTGAGTTTGAGAGATTAAAAAAACACACAGCAGCTAAACTAGGCTGGCTGAAAATAGATGCTCCGATTTTAGAAATTCCACTCCCCATCAGCATTTCAAGCCATTATAGAATCAATACCGGAACCACATACTCAGCTGAGATTGTCACAAAATCTCGCCTGTTCCAATGGAGTCCCGAAAAGGTCTTTGACCGATTTAAATCGTTGGAGAGAAGTTTAGGCGAAAAGACTACCGACCCAACTCTTGCCGAGCTTAGAAGCATCAAAGAAGCGGTCCTTCGAAACCCAGAACTGATAACACTATCCCAAGCTTTATGGAAAAGATTGGGTAGATGCCGCGAAATCCCAGAACCTCAAATGGTCTGGGCCGCACTTAAGGCTCTTCAACTGACGGATTGGACTCCTGAAGCACTTATTAGCGAAATTTCAAACTTAACGACCTATTTGATGCGTGAAGGGGACTTCTTGAAATCTGTAGAAGAGACCGATCATCCGGAACCGAATCAAAAGGGTAAAATTTTTAAATTAACATTGGAATCGGGAAAAGTTCTATTTTCTAAGTTGATCATACTTAATTTCACGGCAGTGCAGCTTCGCCAATTTGTGACAAACTCTGTGGTCGGTGAATGGGCTTTATGTCCTGATGATCTTCTCAGTCGATTTTCTAATTACCCTCTGACTCTGAAGTTCGGTCATTATCATTTACCTAAAAATATACAGCCCCTCACTTTACTGCTTGAGCAGGATGTTCTGCCCGAGCCTGATCTAGAGATGTGGCCGATGAGTCTGAGCTCAAACGACTTAAATCAAAGTGTCACTTTATGGGTAACTGATCGAACCGATTTTTCCTTCGAAGTGTTTACGGAGAAGGTCAAAAAAGCCTTAGCGAGATTTCAATATCATTTTCCAACTGCGCTTAACCATACAGTATCCCAATCAATCCCTTTGGGGGTTGATATTTGCTATTCTGAAGAGCAACGAGTGAGAGTTATCAAAGCTATCGAAAACTCCCGCCAAGAGCTCTACTCAATTTCCCTACTCAACGTTCGCACCCGCAAAAAAGGAATTTACTCTTTGCTCCCAGCGCTGCAGTGCACCTTACCCTACCCATTAGGCACCTTGCGAGGGGCTGAGGAGATCTTAAAAGAGCTTTTTAGTCGAAAAGACCGAGAAACCAATCAAACTTTGGACAACTTAAAGACCTTAACCTCTCCTTGAGTTCTATGGCATAATTCGATAAGACTGACCCATGCCTTTTTTCAATTTAAAACAGAAACTTGCGCGAGAAATCTCAAGTGCATTGACTCACCCGGAAATCACCCCTGAAAGTCTGTTGCAAGAGTTTGGAACTCCCCCAAACCTACAAATGGGGCACATTGCTTTACCTTGTTTTAAATTGGGCAAAACTTTGGGCAAACCTGCAGGAAAATTGGCTATCGAACTCTCTCAAAGCTTTAAAAGTGAGCTTGCAACGGCAAGTGCAGCAGGCCCCTACGCCAATTTTAAATTTAAAACGAGCCACTTGTTCGATACCACGCTGACAGAGATTTTGACTCTTCAAAACGGGTACGGTTCTGAAACCCAAAACAACCCTAAATCTGTTGTACTCGAATACTGCTCCCCCAATATCGCAAAACCACTCTTCTTCCACCATATCCGAAGCACTCTTATCGGAAATGTGTTGGGTAACATCTATGACTTTTTGGGCTATAAAACAGAGCGAATCAACTTTGTCGGGGACTGGGGCACTCAATTCGCAAGACTGCTCGCAGCTTTTGAACTTTGGGGGAACAAAGAGGAACTCTCCCTCGATGATCTCGACCGCTCGATGAAACACTTGTTGGATATCTACATTAAATTTCACCAAGAACTTGATACTCACCCAGAATACTTAGAAAAAACATCTCAGTGGCTTCAAAGACTTGAAGCCCAAGAGCCTTCTGCCACTCAGCTGTGGAAGCTCATCCGAGATATTAGCGTCGCCAACATGGATAAAACGCTCCAAAAAATGAATGTCGTTTTCCATCACACTGAAGGGGAAAGCCTTTATATTCCAAAAATGGAAGAATCGCTCAAAGAGATCAAAGCGAAATCTGGAGCCAAACTAAGCGAAGGTGCCTACATTGTTGAACTGCCCGACATTGAACCGCCGGCACTCATTCAAAAGAAAGACGGCACTACTCTTTATCTAACTCGCGACATCGCAGCGGCAATTGAGCGATTCGAGCGATTTCATTTTTCTAAAATGTATTATGTCGTTTCGGAGCAACAGCGACTGCACTTCCAGCAGCTTTTCGCGGTTCTTAAAAAAATGGGGTACTCCTTTAGTAACGCTTGCGAACACCTCTCTTTTGGCACAGTTCATTTTGGCAAAGAGCGAATGTCAACTCGCGAAGGTCGAGTGATCTATTTAGAAGATGTTTTAAAAGAAGCGACCCAATTGGCCCTTGAAGAATGCACTAAGAAAAACCCCTCTCTTGCGGGTAAAGAAGACATTGCAAAAAAAGTTGGGGTAGGAGCTATTATTTTCGGAAATCTTTCAGCTCACAAACAAAGAGATATCGAATTTAATTGGGAACACGTTTTGGCTTTTGATGGTGAGACAGGGCCCTACTGCCAATACTCGGCAGTCAGATGCCAGTCTCTACTCCTCAAAGCTAAAGAAGCCAATATCGACTATCAATCTCTTGCTAATGCCGAAGCTTATACTTTTGCACCTGAGGAAGAGGCTCTTATTCTGGAGCTTTCTAAATTCCGCGGGGTTCTAAAAACCTGCACTCAAGATAACGAGCCCTATCATTTAACCCACTACTTGATCGACATTGCTAAAACCTTTAACCGCTTCTATTACCATCATCCGGTTCTTCAGGCGACGGAAGCGATACAAAAACAGGTAAGGCTCAACCTCGTACAAGCGACTTACCAAGTTCTTCATAATGGCCTAAGACTTCTCGGCATTGAAACTCCGAAGGAAATGTAGTTTGGACATCCGTAAGATTCTCATTCTTCGCTTTAGTAGTCTTGGGGATATTGTAATGACAACGGCGATGGTTCGCTGCTTGAGAAGTCAATTTCCAGACGCTCAGATTGATATGGTTGTTAGAAAAGACTTTTTTGACCTCATCAAAGACAATCCCAGACTCAATCATAAAAAAGCTCTTTCGCGTGGCGAAGGTTTAAGTGGTTTGCTTGAATTAAAAACTTGGATTGACCAGCAAAACTACGATGTCATTTATGATGCTCATCGATCCTTAAGAACTCTTTTCTTGATGCCTTTTTTAAAAGCGCGTCACAAATATTATTTTCAAAAGCATTACATTAGACGCTCTTTAGCTCTCACTTTTAAACTTCCACTCCTAAAAAACTTCGGAAGGTTTCTGGAGAGATATATTACGCCTCTTTCCAGTCTCGGCGTTAAATATGACGGGAAAGGCCCTGAGCTTTTCATTTCAGATGAGGCTCTTAGTCGAGTGGCGCTCAAGTTCCCCGTCACTCAAACCTCTCAAGTCAAAGTAGGGCTTATTCCCTCAGCTCAATGGCCGGGTAAGCGTTGGCCACTTGAGTACTTCCGAGAACTCATTGAAAAGATGATTCAAGAGACATCTTACCATTTCATCCTTTTTGGTGGACCTTCAGATCATTTTTGTGCAGAGCTTGCGAAAAATATCCCAGCGGAGAGGCTTAGTAATTTACAGGGTAAATGCACCATAGAGGAATCTGGAGCCATATTAAAATCCTGCGCCTTTGTTATCGCAAATGATACTGGACTCATGCACATGGCCGACGCGCTTAAAAAACCCTCGATTCTTTTTCTAGGTCCCACGAGCCGAGAGATGGGTTGCCTTCCTTTTCATCCCAAATCTATTATTTTAGAAAAAGAGATGTGGTGCAGACCCTGTTCTAAAAACGGACAGGCCCCATGTATTCGAAAGAGTAGATACTGTTTGACCGAGATCACGCCCATGATGGCTCTTGAAGCTGTCAAAAAGATGGGACAGTCACTTCCCCTATGAGTTACTTTGGATATCAGGTCGGTTATTTTCTTTTCTGGCTCCTAAGTTTCGCCTTTCTCCCATTCTCCAAAAAACTTCGCCTCGGTCTGAAAGGGCGCAGGGGTCTTCAAATGCGTTTTAAAGAGGCCCAAAAAAGATGGGGGACAGAGGGTCTTGAAACCCATCCCTACTGGTTTCATTTTGCCTCAGCAGGAGAATTGGAACAGGCCATTCCTATCGCTGAGGCGGTAAAACGGCGAAACCCTAAAGCGGCTGTCCTTTTTACCTTTTTTTCGCCGAGCGGAGAAAAAGGGGTTCGCTTGGAAACCTTAAGAAGGGAAAAAGCTAATCGCCCTTTACCTTGGGATGCTGCCGACTATTTGCCTCTTGATCTCCCCTGGGAAGTATCAAAGACTCTCGATATTTTAACTCCAAAAGCACTCATTCTAATAAATCGAGAACTCTGGCCTAATCTTGTAAAGATGTCTCACGCGAGAAATATTCCGATTTATCTCTTTTCAGCTTTTTTTCCTAACAACAAAGCTAAAATGCTTGAATTTTGGAGACCTTACCTCAAACACTTAAAGCTCATTGGCACTGTAGGAGATTCCTCAACTGAACTTCTTTTAAATTTGGAACCGACCCTTTGCGTGAAATCTATGGGTGATACTCGCATTGAAAGAGTACTTGAAAGAAAAGAGCTTCAAAAGAAACCTCTTCCGTGGGGGACTTTTCTCACCTCAAACAAACTTTTCATCGGAGCAAGTCTTTGGAAAGAAGATTTTCAGGCCCTTCAACCCGTCTTAAGAACAATAGCCCAAGAATTTACCGACTGGAGAATCTGTCTTGTCCCTCACGAACCCGACGACAGTTTTATAAAGACGATCAAAGAATGGGGGCATGCTGAGGGAATCTCCTTTCGAAGATTTAGTCATTTTTTGCAGACTCCAGATGAGGTTTCACCGCTTATCATGGATCAAGTGGGCCTTCTTGCTGAACTTTATCGTTACTCCTCTTTAGCTTTTGTGGGAGGAAGTTTTAAACAAAAAGTACACAATGTTCTAGAACCTGCAGCTTATAGTAACGCTATTGTCGTCGGACCTTTCATCCAGAACTCTTTTGAAGCCACAGAAATGAATAGACTACAACTCGGTCTAAAGTCGGCAAAGACCTCTCAAGAGACCTCGGAAACTATATTAAAGCGGATTAGCGACGTGTCATTTCTAAAATCCGAGGGAGAGGCAGCCTACAAGTATCTCCTCGATAGGCGTGGGGCTTCGGAAAAGTATGGTGAGTTGCTATGGGGATCTTAAGACTACTTTTATCGCTATCTGTCGTTCTAGAACACTTAGGAGCTTCCTTTCAGCTAATTGGCGGATGGCGAGCAGTGCAGGTTTTTTACTTCATCTCCGGTTTTTATATGGCCCTAATTCTTGGGGGCAAGTACGAAAATAAAAGTTACGGCACATTTTTGGGCAATAGACTCCTTCGACTTTTCCCAATTTACTATTTAATTCTTATTCTGCTCGGAGTTCGCTGGCTTACTTCTTACTTCAATGATGTTCCTTGTGAATTTTATTTTCCGCACTGTGGACAGATTGTTTGGCAACGATTGAGCTCATTGTGTTTTATCATTTTCACTCAAATCGCAGTGATCGGTCAGGACTGGTTGTTTTTTCTAAAATTAGACCCTAGTGGCACATTTCATTTTGCAAAGGACGGACTTACAGAACCCTTTCAAGCTTATGAATTTAATATCAACCCCATCTCATGGACTTTGGGGTTAGAGCTGACTTTTTATCTCATGGCCCCTTTTCTTCTGAAACGGAGCCATCGTTTTTTGATAAGCGTTGTTTTTGTGAGTCTTGCTTGTAGATTGATAGGATATTTTAAGTTAGGTCTTACCGGTCTTACTTGGCACTATCGATTTTTCCCGTTTGAACTCGCAGTTTTTGTTTCAGGGAGCCTTTGTTATCGTTTTTATAAAAGCTCTCTTCGGTCGAGTTTTGAGAAAAATAAGACTTCCGCACTAGCTTTATCCATCTTAATGATAGTGGCTACGATGACGTTTGCGCCCTTATCGACTGTGACTGAGAACTCTACTTTGATTTATTACTTATTGGCAGCACTTGCAGTACCGTCACTTTTTCACTTAAGCGAAAAGAACAAAATAGACAGGATCATCGGGGATCTGTCCTATCCTATTTATATGATCCATATGCCCATCTGCAGCTTGGGCAAGCGGTTTTGGACATCTAACCCATTAATTTTAATTTTGCTCGTTGTTGCCCTAGCGTATCTCATTAACCAACTCATCTCAAAGCCAGTAGACAAACTCCGAGAATCCCGCATCCAAAAGGTACGGCTTTACTTTTGGCGTTAGATTTAAAGCCTTCTTCTGCTATCCAAAAATTATAACGAGACACATCGCAAGCACTGAAGCGGCCGGAAGAGATTTTTTGATGGGGTCTTTGACTTTCACATGCATCGCGAGCGCCCCGATCATGAGAACGGATACAACTGCGGCTGGATAAAGCTTGATTTCTGGAAAAGCCAAAGCTGCTAGAAGAGCTATTCCGGAAGAGACTTTTAGAAAACCCACTAAATAGCAAAACCATTCCGGCAGGCCGTAAGTCGCAAATTCCTCTCTCATGCTTGTCGCAGCTCCGCCTCGATAGTCCGTCTTTTTATTAAATCTTAGAAGCCACACATTGAGTAACCCCAAAGCAACTACGACTTGGCAAATCTGAACAAGAATCGTCATAAAATAATTCCTCCGATATAAGGGCTATTTTTTGATAGTATACCGATAAAGTTACTATTTCAGAAAGGCCAAAATGTTCCCCTGGGCAATCACTTCTTTTTCATTGTTATCGGGGATTTCATTTCTTTTTTATGGAGTTCTCTGTTTGACCTCCCAAAAAATGGTGAAAGAATTTGAAAGATATCGATTGTCTAATTACCGACGAATGGTTGGATTTTTAGAGTTGGGAGGAGGACTTGGACAACTGATAGGCCTCTATCACCCACCACTGGCAATGCTAAGCTCCGGAGGTTTAGCCCTTTTGATGTTGTGTGGGATTTGGGCCAGATGGCGAATTAGAGACGCTTGGTACCTCTGCTTACCGGCCCTTATTTTATTCGGGATTAACGCTGCTTTGTTTTTGATATCTATTCAATAGATTCATAGGTACGCCAATCTTAGCTTTTACCGTCCAATCCCTGCCCCTGAAGCCACTGAACGAGTTGCCGTAAATTTTTTATAGATAACCCTGGTAACCCACGAGGAGTGATTTTAAGCCCACCTGATCGAGTCTTTTCTAAATGAACAATCCGAGGTTCGTCATGACCGTATTCAATTTTCAGCTCCACAGCTGCTGGATTCATTCCTTTCTCTTTGCCCTCGGTAGTTTCAATCACTTGAGACAATGAAGTCATGGGATCTTTTTGGAGCATTCGGTCTAGAACCTCTGCTCCTTTTTCAGACTCCTTCTTTTGCTGATATTCTTGTACAGCTTCCTTGAGCCGACCTTGCTCATTTAATTTCATAACACCTTCAAGAGCGTTCGCGAGCTTTTGGCTACCTTCAAGAAACTCTTCCTGCGTTTGAGCTTCAACGACGGTTGCTTTAACCTGAGCGTGTTGCTTTGTGGATCGATTAATTAGGGCCTCAAGCTCTCGGGCAGCTTCTAAAGGACTTGCATTGTCTCGATAAAAAGCTGAATGAAGTTTCGAATAGTTAACAGCATCTTTTAAAGCAGTTCGGAAGCTTTCCCTATTGAGGTTGGGACTTAAAATCTGACCTTGAGCTTTAGTAAATTTAACAACTCGTTCAAGTTGATCGGGGGTGAGTTCAACACTGAGCGAGACCTCCTCTTTAGCTCCCATCACAGTTAACTTCCCCGCCTCATATTTCATCGCTAAACTCTCGGGCCCCACAGTCCATTTTTCAGGCTTAACAAGAGCTTTCGAACCCACCTCTCGCCGTTCAGCATGGGTGGCTTCGACGATTGATTGCAGCAGAACCGAACAGTTCTGTCCCGCATCATCAGCTAAAGCAGCCACCGAAATTAGTAAGAAGAAAAAAGAACCCACTTTCTTTTAATACGTTGCTTTTCTCCGATTGTAAAATTCAGTTGTGACCCGCAAAAGTAAAGCCGTACCTTTTGGGGGAAAAAAAAACGGCGGACCTTTCGGCCCGCCGCCTTTACGCTAACTTAACGAAACAATTAGAACTGAGTTCCGAACATTACGCGGAAATCGTGTTGACGATCGCCTTCTGTACGGTTTTTCAAGTTACGTGTTGTGAATGCAGCACGAATGCGGAGTTTATCCCAATCGTGAGTGACAGCACCGCTTAGGTTCCAGTCGGAGACGGAATCATTGCTAGCAGTTTTGGTGTTAACCCAGTCAATTTTGGCGCTGGCATTAACTACGCCCAAATCGAATGTTGGTTCAACCCAGACGTTGTGAAGCTGAGCTTTTCCAGCATCAGTGCCATCTTTGCTCTCTTTGCCATACATATACTCGGCATTGACTCCTAACATTCCCATTTTCATGGTAGCACCGGCAGTGATACCTAAATCTCTGGGACCACCACTCCATCTTCCAGTGTATCCAGAGAGAACTGGAGTAATGTTCATGCCAGATGCTTTCACGTCAGTGCTCCATCGTGCAGCAACAGCAGGCATGTTGGCATCCGACAAGTTGTTTCCACCACCTGTACCGTCCCAAGTATCATTTTGACGACCTTCCAATACAGCAACTTCTAAATTACCGAAGTAGTTGAAAGTCGACTTGATACCTAAGTCAGCATCCCATCGGTTACTATACTGCCTGGTAAATCCAGACGAATAATAGTAGCTATGGCTGTTGTAACGAGTCCACATATTCTCAATACCAAATGGAGTTCTTACGAACCCGAACTGAGAGGTCATGTGGTCGCCACATTTGTGCTCAACATAAGCGGCTTGCGTAGCCATCCGTAGAGTGCCTCCGCTTAGAGTCAAGTTATCGAAATTTTGGTCAGCGCTGTTCCAGCTGGTACCGACATAAGGATTTTCATCCGAATTTACGGCCCAGTGCTGATCCACAACTACTTTAACTTTATCCGATACATTGACGTTAAACTTCATGTTAAGGTCGTCAATGAAGAACTGACTACCTCTGCGGTTTACAGCAGAAGCAGAATTGTCCGCCCACGAATGAGCGTAACCGCCTTCAAACGATCCACCGATCATTAGACCTTTCTTTTCCTCAGCGCCTTGTGCTTGTACAGCCAACACGAGACTTAGAGTTCCTAATGCTGCTAACCTTAAGTGCTTACTCATTATCCCCTCCTGTGTTTTTACTGCTTTTTAAAGATACTTTTTAACTCCGTACTACGAGAAAACGTTTCGTCGTTAAAAGTTAGTGTATGGTAACTCATAGTAATATACCTTACGATTTTGACTTGGCAAACTTTTCTATCTGCTTGCTGCGTCGTAAAACTTACATAATCGCAAAAGTACAATTACCATTCATACAAAATGCTAAACCCTTTAAAGCAAAGAGTAAAATCTTTTTTTTATGCAATTCATCTAAAATTTACACGCTGAGCAAATAGAAAGTGAAGAGACTGTCTTTCAAAAACTCGTAGACAAATTTGTAGAGACCTTCAAATGCGTGATCCATTTTTCCTTGAAGAGCTTCAGTGAATTCACTCGGCGTCGGATGCACAACGTAATCTACTTCAGGAGAAAATTTTTTGAACAACGCAAGCGAGCGCGACATGTGATAATCGCTTGTCACTAAAATGACTCGCGTTACTTTTTTGGTTCTCAAAATTTTTGCGCACTCAATTGCATTTTCGATCGTTGAAGTGGATTGAGCTTCTAAGATCACTTTGTCCCAAATCACTTTGAGATCTAATGTAGAAGCTGTTTGAGCATTGATAAGATCTGTAAGTGTCGTTCCTTTGCCGATACCTGAAATAATTAAAAACTGACTCCCTCTTTGAAGTAGAAGATCAATAGCGACCCGTATCCTGTTTCTATCCCCCGTTAAAACCACTATCCCCTCTTCGGGGTTCGACAGGGTTGTCAACTCTCCTTGAGGGGCCTCTTTCAAAGCAAGATCCGCATAGAAGCGGTAATCCTTCCAATAAAGAAAGAACCTAGCTCCCACAAACAGCACTAGAACCGCCAGAGCGGCAAAAAAGGCTTTTTTTATCCAGGACATCGCTTCCCTTATCTTAGGGGAAATATGCTTTTTTACAACAATCCCCTTGAAATCAGCCCATTTTTTAACTATGACTGGAACGTATTTTTAAGCTAACTAGAGCTAAACAGGAGTAGAAAACCGTGGCTAGAAGATGTGTGATTTGCGAAAAAATCCCAGTAACAGGGAATAAAATCAGCCATTCCAATATCAAAACTAAGATCCGTCACTTCCCCAATCTTCAAAAAGTTCGGGCAGTTATGGATGGAGTTACTCAAAGAGTTTATGCTTGCACTCGATGCTTACGCTCAGGGTTCATTAACAAACCTGCTGTCATGAAGCGTCCCCAAGCAGCAGCTCAGTAAGAAGTTTTTTGTCCCAAAATTAGGACAAACCATCTTAAATTTTAGACAAGGGCGGTAGTCACCAAGGCTACCGCCCTTTCTCTTTTTAAGTTGGCCCGCCTTGCAGAGCGAGAGTCCGAAAAGGAGAACCCGCTTATGAATGAACTTATTTTCGGAAACTCAGAAAGCTTTCAAAAAGTAATGGCTAAAGTAGAACTTTACGCCCCCCACGCTTGGCCCGCTCTTATTTTGGGGGAGACCGGAGTGGGCAAAGAGCTCATCGCTAGAAAACTCCACGATCTCTCCCAAAGAAAAGCCATGCCCTTTATTCCAGTCAACTGTAGCGCCATCCCAGCTGGCCTATTTGAAAGTGAACTTTTCGGCTATGAGAGGGGGGCCTTCTCTGGGGCCATGAATCCTTCTAAAGGACTTGCCAAGATGGCCCACGGAGGCACCCTCTTCTTAGATGAATTGGGCGAACTCGATATCAACTTACAAGCCAAGCTTTTAAGGCTCATCGATTCGGGAGAAGTTCGTTCGGTGGGCTCTCAAAAAGTAGAACATGTGAATGTTCGAGTGATTGCGGCGACCAATGTAGACCTCTCTGCAGCAGTGGCAGCGGGCCTCTTTCGACAAGATCTTCTTGAACGACTATCCGTCTTAAGAATCCATGTGCCACCTTTAAGAGATAGAAAAGAAGATATCCTTCTCATTGCCACTGAAATTTTAGAACGACTAGGTTCTCGATTTTCAGTAGAAGACTTGAAACTTCTTACACTTTTTGATTGGCCAGGCAATGTCCGACAATTACGAAACCTTCTCATCCGAGCAAGTGTGCTTGGCAAAATGAAAGTAGGAGAACCTCTTCTAAAACAACTCTTAAAAGAAGAAGCTCAGGAGAGCACAGTCGGCGCAGCGCCCAAAGAAAGAGAGGCTTTACTTCAAGGGCCGCTCGAGGCTATTGAGAGAGATGTCATTATTGACCGACTTAAGAAATTTCACGGCAACCGGAAAGAGGCGGCCAAGGATTTAGGAATTGCGAAATCGACTCTACATGAAAAACTGCGACGCTGGAAAGAGGACCCCTCTGTGGAAAAAACTTGGCCTATGGCTCGCTGGACTNNCTCACACTCTTAGTCTCTCCTAGTTTTGCTAATACCGACAGAATCAGTTGGATTGTTGAACAGATCGTTCTCCCCCCGCTTCCTCCTGTTGCGGAGAAAGCGGGGTTTCAAGCAATGGCTCAAGGGGTTAATTACTCCGATGCTTTTTCACTCCTTGGAGATGTGCTTTACGATTCTCGCTGGGTCGATGTCGGAGTTAAGTACTCAGAGCGCCTTTTTCCCGCTTGGACCGAAGAGGGTCAATCTCTCAAACGTGAAAGCTTAGGACTTAGAAAAAGCTTTGCAGCTCAAGTGGGTCGAAGCTTTTTAACTCAAGAAAACCATTATGGAAGATTAAGTGCAGAATTTATTCAATTTGATCCCTCTACTTTTCGACTTCTTCGCATCGGCTTTAACACTGGCATTTTTGACACTGTCGATGTCCCATGGATTTTAAGGATCAACTTCCATGTACTTTTGCCACTAAGACAACCGACGGCATCTTCTAGAAACCGACTTTCTGAAACCATTAAAGAAGGGGCTATGTACAATTCTTCTGTCGAAATAGGTCAGAAAGTGATCATAGGAACAAAAGCTGCGTTTCAATTAGGTGGGATGCTTCACTGGACCTATCGCACACGGAGAATCCCTGAGGACATGGAACATGTGGGCTTAACTTACGAGCACATGCTGTTTTCGATGGGCCCTTGGGCCGAATTTGGCAACAAAACGAGTCATGTGAGGCTTGCGATACCTTGGAGAATTTGGATCGATAAAGAAATATTTGAAAGACCTGCGACGACTTCAGGCTCTGAGGAAGTTTTAGTGAGATATCCTAATGTGATTTCTCTCCCCGATGTATCTCTGGTTTGGGCTCTTGCCCTTTAGGATAAGGAAAAACCTCTTTAGCTTCTTGGCGCTCAATAAACCGCTCGAAAGGTCTCTTGCCTACTTTGTCCATGTCTCGCCAAGAGTGTTTCACAAAAAGTTCCTTTGCATTTTGAGTAAACTTTTCATCGACTTCGTCTAAACGTGCGATGAGTTTGTCATTTTTTTGAAACAGCGTTTTGGCCTTCTCATAGGCTTTATAATCCCCGTTCTCAAAAGGGGTCTCTTTCTGTGCGAGTTTACTCATCTCTCTTTCGAGATCATTCCATTTGCGATCAAACTCCACCATTTGCTCCAGATTCATCTCTTCGGGGTTTTCTGCATAGAGATTAGGTTCGTCATAGTAAGGCTCGATAGCGATGGGATTTCTCTCCGCAGTTAAACTCTTAAAAGAGGAGTCCGAATCTGTTTTTCCAAAAGTGGACTTACCAGACGTCGCCCCAAAAGGAGTTCCACCTAAATCTCCGAGCTTTTGCACTTGCAAAGCTTTTTTCGAAAAATCCTCTGTGGCAATTTTAGCTGCAGGCAAAGCACTTGAACCAAAATTTGAATTTACCTTCTGCGACGAATCAACTCTTTCAATCTTTTTAGCTTTCTCTTCTTCGAGTTGCGCCAATTGTGCCGACACTTGTATGAGCTGAAAAAGAGCATCGTAAGTAGCTGAAGAGGTCGTGTCCATGGTATCGACTTCAAAACCAGACGCAATACGTCCCAGCAAAACCACTCCAAGCACAACGGCTTGAGTCGCTTTTACAGAATTCATATAAAGAACTCGCATCACCACCACTTCCCCTCGCGAAACACACTGCATACACTGATTAGATAGAACAGATGGAAAAGATGCAAATTAATCGCCAGATAAAACAAAGAAATCTTGAAGACTCAAGGTCTACAAAGATAAACCCTCGAGAAATGGGGATTTTAGAAAAAGAAAAAGATACGGCGATGTTTTTAAAAAATTAAAAAACCTTGTCAAACTCTTAAACTAATCGACGAAGAGTTGCCACCATTTCAATAGCTGTATCGACCGCCTCTTTGCCTTTGTGGCCATGTTTTCCACCACACCTCTCAAGAGCTTGTTCTTCATTTTCGGTAGTAAGAACTCCAAAAACCACAGGGATATTTTGATGAATAGCTACTTGAGAACACCCAGAAGAAACCATGTTGCAAACATAGTCGTAGTGAGTGGTTTCACCGCGAATCACAGCCCCTAAACAGATAATAGCGCCATAAGAGTTTCGACGAAGTGCTAAACGCTGAGCGGCGATGGGAATCTCAACTGCACCTGGAACCCACACGACTGTGATATCGCTATTCGCGAAACCCTTCTCTTTAGCTCGCTCTATGGCCCCTTCAAGAAGTTTTGAAGTGACTTCTTCATTAAATCGGCTCACGACAAAAGCCAGTCTGCAATGAACATTGATACTTTGTGAGTTGATGATTTCCATAATTAATTCAAATTTAAAAGATGACCTAATTTATCTCGTTTAGTAGTTAAGTAATTTAAATTTTGCTGGTTGGGAGCCATTTCAATAGGAACTCTCGCTACAATTTTCAATCCGAAACCATCAAGACCGTAAATTTTTCTAGGGTTATTGGTGAGAAGGCGCATTTCAGAGACGCCTAGATATTTTAATATTTGAGAACCAATTCCGTAATCTCGCTGGTCCTCTTTAAACCCAAGCTTGTGATTAGCTTCGACAGTATCGAGCCCCTGATCTTGAAGCTCATAAGCACGAATCTTATTCGCAAGACCTATTCCCCGTCCCTCTTGTCTCATGTAAAGAAGAACTCCGCCTTCCTTCGCAATCATAGCAAGGCTTGCTTGAAGCTGAGATCCGCAATCGCATCGCATTGAACCAAAAGCATCTCCAGTCAAGCACTCGGAATGAGCTCTTACAAGAGTGGGCTTTAAATGAGAAATATCCCCACGAACTAAAGCCACATGCTGAGCGCCATCTAACACACTTTCAAAAACCTTCATCGTGAAATCACCGTGAGGTGCTACGGGTAATTTCGACGAAGCAACTTCTCTAACTAAGCACTCTCTCCTCATTCGGTATTTAATAAGATCGGCAACGGAAACAATTTTCAAACCGTGCTCTTTTGCATAGGGAACTAAATCTTTGAGGCGTGACATACTGCCATCGTCATTCATGATCTCACAAATCACACCTGCGGGCTGTAAACCTGCTAACCGGGCCAAATCCACACTCCCTTCAGTCTGACCAGCTCGAACTAAAACACCACCTTCTTTCGCTCTTAAAGGAAAGATATGCCCCGGCATCACGACATCTTTAGGAGTGCTTTTCGGATCTGAAGCGACTTGAATGGTTCGGGCTCTATCAGTTGCTGAAATCCCTGTAGTGACTCCCGTTGCAGCTTCGATGGAAACGGTGAATGCGGTCCCATAGGGAGAGTGATTCTCTTTGACCATCATGGGAATATTTAATCGGTTCAGCTGCTCGTCGGTCATAGCAAGACAAATAAGACCTCTTCCATGCTTTGCCATGAAATTGATATGCTCCGGAGTGATTTTCTCTGCTGCCACAACAAGATCGCCTTCATTTTCTCGGTCTTCATCATCGACGAGAATAATCATTTTTCCGTCTTTGAGATCTTGAATAGCCTCCTCCATCGGGGAGAGCACTGAAAAGTTCTGTATTTCGCTCATAGCACTTTCCCTTCTAAAACTTTTTGGGGGCTTATAGACTTAAAAAGTTGTCTGACCTCATTGACCACCATTTTGGCCATCCAATCACACTCGATGTTCACTTCACTCCCTACAAAAAGATCTTTCAAATTGGTGCGCTCTAAAGTGTGGGGAATCAGCATCACAGTAAAACCATCCTTAGTGACTTCATTGATCGTCAAACTCACTCCGTTGACAGTAATACTTCCTTTGGGAGATAGAAATGAAAGCCTTTCGGATGAAATTCCGCTAATACCCATCTCTTTAAATTCTGCATGGGATACCCACTTCGAAACTTGGGCCGTTTGTTCGACATGACCACTAACCCAATGTCCACCAAATCGGTCCGAAGCTTTCATAGCCCGTTCCAAATTCACTTTGGTACCGTGCTGATAATTTCGGCAATGGGTGAGGTTTTCTGTCTCAGGAGAGATTTCCACTGCAAAAAGACCATCTTGCCGGGTTGTCACAGTTAAACAAACGCCATCAATGGCAATACTTTCTCCTAAAGTTATTTCTGAAAAATCGCTTTGGATGTGAAGGGTAAGGCCGCGAGAGGACCTATTTATTTCCTTAATGATTCCGGTATGATCAACGATTCCAGTAAACATACTTCTAAAGCTTTCCTGGACCTTACTTTGAGGACCTATTTTAGGCAAGTTTGCCCTGTTTTGGGCTTATACCATAGAGCCTCTAGATTTCATGCTAAAATAAATCTGCCCAATGACACCAGCCCAGCTCAAAATAGCCATGGTTAGCCCTACTCTAGGCACTGCTTTTGGCCTTGAACAGGTTCTGATGCTCTCGGTTCAGGGTTTAAGAGAACGCGGACATGAGGTCTTTTTAATTGGAGAATCGGCCAACGAATCCTTTCCCGAAGGAGAATCTAAAGAACTTATCTCGGGCCTTTTCTCGACCCCGACTCTTTTGGCTCCCCAGCAATTGGCTAGAACTATTCATTGTTTTGAAAAGTCCTTAGAAAGCTTCAGCCCCGATATTGTTCATTTTTTAGACCAGCCCCACGCTGAAATTATCAAAACTGCGACTTCAAAGTACCCTTGTGTTTTAACAGCTCATACAGTTTCCCCAACTTGTCCGGCTAGTCATCGGCTCGCAGGAGATCATGTTTGCCAAAAGAAAAGCGGATGGAAATGTCTTCTTGAAAACAGATCTACGGGATGCCTTGGGAGTTTTAAAACCGATCTCCATCGCTCTCACGCCATTTTAGATTTCAAACTTAAAAAAACAGCAACCCACAAAATGAAAGCAATCATTGCGATAAGCCAATATGTGGAGACTACACTTCTCGACAATGGCTTTTCGAAAAATCAAGTAAAGTTGATTTATAACCCTTTGCCTGAGTTTAAAGTTGAACATAAAGCGTTTAGCCCCGCCCCTTTAATCCTCTCGGCGTGTCGCTTAGTTCCTCTGAAAGGAATTGAATATGCTATTCGAGCTCTGAAATTGATTGAACATCTCAGCTGGGAATATCGAATCGTTGGGGATGGGCCCTTAAAAACTGAGCTCCAAGATTTAGTGAAAGATCTCAATCTCGAATCACGGGTTATTTTTTTAGGAAAAAAAGAGCGCAAGGAGACTTTGGATTGGATGGCATCAGCTGAGATTTTTCTACAGCCCAATATTGGTCCCGAAGGGTTTGGCCTGTCTGTAGCTGAGGCACAAGCCTTAGGAACACCCACTATCGCTTTCGACACTCCGGCTCTTAACGAAATCATTGAAAACGGTAAGACAGGTTACTTGGTAACTTCCAAAGATACTTTAGCTCTAAGCCAAGCTATTCAGAAACTCCTTGTCGACACCGATCATCGTTCACGAATGAGCGAATTGGGTAAATCGCAAACCCCTCGCAAATTCTCAAAAAAGAAATTTATCGATGACACTCTGTCGCTTTACCAAGACGTGGTGATGTCATGATAGCTTTAGTCATTTCAGTATCTGTAGCAGTGCTTGTAGTCGCTCAAATCGTACAGCCCCATCCACAAGACGTTCACACTTTCTATATTTGGTTTCAATTGGCGTTTGATCGAGGAATTTTTCATATTTATGATTGGACAGCTCAAGAGGTGTTGCTGAGGTTTCAAGAGTTTTCACCCAATTATCCTCCTTTTATTTTTTCGCTCTACCCACTTGCAGCTCTTCTAAACCAATTTCATATGTGGCCCTCTTGGCCGTCGGTCGGAGCTAATCTCTTTTTCAGAATTCCGCTTCTTCTTGGCCAACTTTTTATCTGTTTTAGTGTTTACAGAAAACTCAAAATGAAAAACCCTGACATCTCTCCCCTTTGGGCGGGAGTACTTCTCTTTTTAAACCCAGCTTTCATAGTGGCGGGCCCCATTTGGGGTCAGTTAAATTTTCTTCTCTGGGGAACTCTGGCCCTTTCAGGTTTGGAATGGGAAAACGACAACCCGACAAAATCGGCTCTATGGGCCGCTTTGGGAGCTATCATCAAGCCTCAATTTATTATGTTCGTGCCACTTCTTGGTTTTTTGCTAGTGAAGAAGCGAAGTCTTGCGTTTACTTATAAGTGGCTCACTGCCTTTTTATTGGGGGTCCTAATCCTGTGTTCACCCTTTCTGCTAACATCGGGGCTTGATTGCTTAGCTAAGGGCTATATTCGATTAACCGGTGGTCAATATGCCGTTGCAGATATCGGCTATAATTTCTGGTGGACACTTTTTAGCGGTCTTTCTGTGAGCAATTTAGGCTCCTACTTTTTGGGAGTTCCCTACTCAATGATTGCAACTCTTTTGGGAAACGGTCTTGTTGCAGCTGTGGGTTTTTTCTTTTGCTTTCGAAATTATCCTATCCATTGGATCAATTTAGCTTCCTACACACTTTTAACTCTCTTCTGCTTTTTACCAGGCATGAATCCTCAGTGCCTTGTTTTCGGATTAGGTTTTTTCACAATTCTCGCTTTAAAAAATGCAAGCTATCGCCCTTTAGCCATTTTACTTTCCCTAATTCAATGCTTGAATTTGGCGTTTAATGCTTTCTGGACACCCAACACTCGTTTTTATTTAGCTCTGTCACCTTGGGTAGGAAAATCAGTCGGAGTCGCCTGTTTTCTCGGGATTCTTTGGGCCGTTTTAAAAATAGTGAAAACTTCTATTTCTTTCCAGCTTCCACAAATTGAAAAGAATCAAAGATAGTTTTGATGTCGTTTTTATAACTATCAAACTTTTCGGTACGAGCGGTCGCAGTCAAAATATAGGCCTTGCCTTCATGCACAAATGCAACCTGTTTGAATTTCAAACCAAAGTCTCTTTGGTTGGCTGTTACTTCAAAAGCATTCTCTTTCACGTTAGGAAGCTGAATCGGCTCATTAGATAGAATCATGCAACGCTGATTCTTCAAAAAATCTACGACGTGCTTTTGGTACTGCACTATCACCGGAACTTTCGGATCGTTAAATTTCTCTAAAGAGTCTGTCACAACGTGAAAACGAGCATGGTATTTTTCATCGGCCTGTTTTCGCTGAATCACAACTAAAGTCTGTTGAGCCATACTTTTATCAACTTGCTGTGCGGCCTCTTTCTCAACTCGAGGTGGAAGAACTTCCCATTCGGCATCTGGATAATTAAATTTGATGTGAGGTTCCTTTGATTTTGCGATGGACTCAAAAGTAGCCCCAAAAATCGCCTGACTAGCCACTAATATCAAAAAAAGAAGTTTCATGATCGTCTCCCAATCGTCGCCGGAGATTAAGGAGTAACGAGTTTTTTTTCAAGTTCTTTCTTCGAGGTAGATCGAGTACTGGGCTGCAAAGAGGAATATTCGAGATAGGAAGTAGACCCAAACCACAGCCAGTAAAAAAGTAAAGAATGGGCCATACATGCCTTCATTGGCTGTTTTAAAGTAAAGTGCATAGCCCTGATAGCAGCCTCGACCTAGGATAAAAAAGCAAACAAACAAAAGACTACCCTTTAAAGCATTTAACCATTTCACTTTTTGAGTGGGCATCACTTTATAAATAACTGTCACACTTCCTATGACACTGAATAAGGCAATCAGCGCAGTCAGCGAATTGAGGAGAAGCGGATTGATATGATCTAAATACTCTGGAAATAGGACGGCTAATATTTCAGCATCGGTCGTTGAAACGAGTACGAAGGCAGTACTCCCCAGAACTACGATCAGAAAGCAAAAAAGAGCCATCCAAGTGGCCCAAAATCGATTTCGCTCCGCACCCAAAGTTGAGATCTTCGCAAAAGCAAATTGCAAAGAGTCAAAAAGTTCGTAAGACGACCACACCAAAACTAAAACTGTAAAAAAATCACCTGCTGTATTTTGTTTGAGAACGACGACTAGGCCCTGAGTCACCGTAGTGTCTAAAGAGGGAATCAATCGATGTAAGAAATGGCCCAACTCCTCAGGAGACTGCCCCAAAGAACTCGTTTGGGTAATAAAAAAATGGCTCGCAATAAAGCTTAAGATAAGAAGAGGCAACAGTGAGAAAAGAGAAAAAAAAGCCACACTGCCAGCGATGATCGCAATATTGTTCTCTGAAGCAAGTTTCTGAGTCCCTTTAAGATCTCTAAAAAACCCTTTAAATTGGTTGCGTAAGAGCTCCATATCAATAGTCTTTTTTACTTATCGGCAATAACAGCCTATTGTCTTAGCCGCTGTTCCATGACAGGATCTGGCCATGACTAAGATACTTTTTACGACGATTGGGAGTCTTGGAGATCTTCATCCCCCCATGGGCCTTGCCAAAGAAATGCAGCGCCGCGGGCACACAGTTACTTTAGCAGTGAGCGAGTACTATCGAGATTACATTGAGTCGGCCGGACTTCAATTTAAAGCTGTTAGACCCAACATTGAGCCCCACAACAAACTCATTTTAAGGGCCGTTTTAGAACCTATTCATGGAAGTCGAATTCTTCATGAAGATTACATTTTCCCATCCATGGCTCAGTACTATGACGACCTTTATCCCCTCGTTAAAGAGAGTGACCTTTTTGTCTCAAGCATTCTAGGTTACGCAGCCCCTCTGCTCGCTAAAACCACGGGGACTCCTTGGGTTAATGCCCTACTTTCTCCCATGGCTTTGTGGTCCGCTTATGAACCGCCTATTTTGCCACCTATCCGCTGGTTTCGATTCCTCTGGGGAAAGACCCCGAAACTGAATCGGTTTATTCTAAATAGTATTTTTCGCTCTTTTGATTCGATGGGAGAAAGTATGCAACTTCTCCGTGAGAAAGTAGGACTCCCTAGAGTCAATCTTTACACTGAAGGGCAACAATCTCAGCCCCTCTTATTGTGTCTTTGGTCTTCACTATTTGGAGCTCGGCAACCTGATTGGCCTAGTTCTGCACTTGCGACTGGGTTTGTATTTTATGATCCCAAAGCCCACTTGCCATTAAGTCAGGAGATTGAACATTTTTTGAGCCAAGGAGAACCTCCCTTGGTTTTTACTTTGGGATCGACCATGGTTGAGGACGCGCTAGCTCACATCGAACTCTTCGCTGAAGCTGCTAAAAAAAGCCATCAACGAGCTATTATTACAGTGGGAAAAAGTCACATTCAGAAATTTCATCCCAAAAACACTTCAAAAATACTATTTATCGACTACGCCCCTTACGAAAAACTCTTCCCACGGGCTTCGCTTATTATCCATCAGGGAGGTGTTGGAACTTCGGCCCAAGCCTTAAAAAGTGGACGGCCTATGATTGTGACCCCAACGGTCATGGACCAAATTGACAATGCTTTTCGAATAAAACAAATGGGAGCTGGGACATTTATTCTTCATCATCAATTGAACGTAGAACGCCTCGTTGAAGAGATTAAAAAACTTCAAAAAAGAACTTCTACAATAGAAAACTGTAAGTTCATTAAATCGGAAATAGATCGTGAAAACGGCGTTGAAAGAGCTGCCGATGCTCTAGAGCAATTGCTCTAATTATTTTTCTTCAGGATAATTCTTCTCCCGCCAAGCTTTAATGCCACCCATCATGGAAATGACTTTTTGATAACCCATGCGCTGTAAAACTTCAGCGGCCAGAGCGGAGCGATACCCACCACCACAATAGACGACGATTTCAGAATTTTTATCGGGGATAAGATTTTCAATATCTCTTTCGATAATGCCCTTACCAATATGCTTGGCACCTTTGGCATGTCCCTGAGCCCACTCGTGATCTTCTCTTACATCCACAAAATGAAATTTTTCGCCGTTGGAAAGACGCTTAAAAACATCCTCAACTGATGACTCTTTAATGTTCTTCCTTGCCTCTTCACAAATTTTTAAGAAACCAGGTGAATGATTCATGAAGTCCTCATATTTTTTAACAGTGGCGCTATTTCTTTTTTGATAAGCTCATGAGCTTTCTCAAAATCGACATCCCCCGCATTACTAATGCCCTCACAAAGCATCGATAATATTTTATCCTGTCGTTTCCCTGCATCAAGCGCAATGCGGTACGGCACTCTGGTGAAAGAAACTAATCGATAACGAGATACATATTCTTCAGGAAATCGCTTCTCAAGAAGCTTCTCGACCTCTTTAGCCAACAAAAACTTCTTATCGGCCACTCGGTCTCTCATCTCCACAAAATTATCCACTGCGAGATCGGCAATAGCATCCCCATTGGGTTTTCTGACAACACTAAACTCGTCAAAAATGGTTTTCCATGGAATGTCTTCTCTGTTTGACCTCTCTACCATATCCCAAAGGACTGCAACGTCTTCAAAACCACAATTCATTCCCTGCCCAAAAAATGGAACAATCGCATGAGCCGCATCTCCTAGGAGAACAATATCATCACGGTAATTCCATGGAAAAGTCTTCACAGTCACCATCTGACCTGTGGGATTATGAAAAAACTGATCAATGTAATCGGGGATGAGAGGGATGATATCCGGAAACTGCTCCTTAAAAAAGGCCTCTACTTTCTCTGGTGTGGTGAGGCTTTCAAAACTTAAAGGCCCTTCATTAAAAAGAAACAAAGTACAAGTAAAACTGCCATCACAGTTGGGCAAAGCAATCAACATGTACGACCCACGAGGCCAGATGTGAAGACCATGTTTTTCCATTTGGAATTGTCGATTAAGTCCGGGCGGCATATGAAGTTCTTTATACCCGTGACTTAAAAGTGATTCCGACTCCTCATGTCCAAACTGATCTCTCAGAGCATGGCGGAGTAAAGAAGAAGATCCGTCTGTTCCAAAAACTTGAGAGTAATCAACTTCAGTCTCTTCTTTTGTTTTGTCATTCTGAAATACAAGTTGTCGTTGTTTAAAATCAACGGATGTCAGTTTTTCTTGAAAATGGATCTTAACTTTTTTTGTGCTCTCGGCAATGGTCATGAGCGTTTTATTGAGATCTCCCCTTGAAATCGAATAAATGCACTCAGATTCATCTTTGCCATAGGGCTGAAAAGAGGTACTCCCAGAAACCGGATGAATGATTCTTCCGGGCATCGCGATTGCTTTTTTTAAGACCTCTTCATGAATCCCAAGCTTTTGTAGCGAATAGAGCCCTCTCACCGACATTGCAAGATTGATCGAACGACCAGCGCTTATAGCCTCTTTCCGCATGTCGACCCGTCTTTCAAAGATCTCGACATCAAAGCCAAGCTTAGCCAAAACCGTGGATAGTAACGATCCTACGAGTCCAGCCCCAACGACAGTCAACGATTGATTTCTATTCGACATGTTTTTTTAAAATCTCACACAGTTCAAAGACATCCTGAAACCTATTGTACAATGGAACGGGAGCAAACCTTAAAACTCCAGGCTCCCGATAGTCACACAAAACCCCCTCATCGCTCAACATAACCATGATGGATTTGGCTGCATTTCCAAAATCAAGCGACAAAGAACAACCTCTATCTTCAGCTTTGGAAGGAGTTACAATTTCCATCTTTTGAATTCCTGAATTTTTTAATAGAAACTCAAAATATCGGGTTAATAGAACACTTTTTTTTCTAAGCTCATGCATGCCAGCTGCATCAAAAAGCTCCATCGAAGCTCTAAGTGTTGCCATCGGTAATATCGGTGGATTACTGAGCTGCCAGCCCTCAGCTCCAGCCATAGGTCGAAACACAGGCTCCATCAAAAAACGATGTTTTTTGTCGTGGCCCCACCAGCCCTCTAGGCGAGGTCTTGCGAAGTCGTGGGCATGTTTCTCATGAACAAAACATCCTCCCAGAGCTCCAGGACCTGCATTTAAATACTTGTAAGAACACCAAACCGCAAAATCGACTCCATCATCATGCAGATGAAGTTCTAAATTCCCTGCTCCGTGAGCTAAATCGACACCAAAGACAATGTCTTTGGTGTGGGCCAGAGTTGCGATCTCTTTTAAAGGAAAAGCTTGGCCAGTCAGGTAATTCACATTTCCCAACAGAATAAGGGCAATGGAGTCTCCTTCGCTTTGTATCAGTTCCTCGAGATCTTCCAGATTTAAAATTCTCTGATCAGTGCGAGGTCTCCACTCCAAAATAGCAGTCTTTGGATCAAAGCCATGAAGTTTGGCATGTGAAGCAACTGCATACTGATCCGATGGGAAAGCTCCCGATTCGATCACAATTTTAAATTTTTTCTTTGTAGGGCGATAAAATGACGTCAGCATCAAGTGGAGATTCACTGTGAGGGTGTTCATTACAACCACTTCAATAGGCTTCGCCCCTACCAACCGAGCTGTCGAATCGGTTAAAAACTCATGATAGGGATACCATGGATGCTTTGCTAACGTGTGCCCATGAACGGCTAAATTTTCCCAATCGACAAGAACCTCTTCGACATAAGCTCTCGCTTTTTTAGGCTGTAGCCCTAAAGAGTTCCCAACGAAATAGAGAACGTTTTTGCCATTTTTTTGTTTGGGGAAAAGAAATTCAGCATGAAAATTCTTAAGAGAGTCTGATTGATCAAGACCGCTCGCACAATCGGGGCCCAATTCAAAATAGATCTCCTTCACTTATTGAAACCTCTCTTTAGTGAGACCCAACCAGTCGAGCGCATTCATACCTAACAACTTCTGACGAATTTGTGGTTTGAGTCCTCTGATCGATTCAATGAGCCCTCCAGGATCAGCTTCGCCGAGAGGAAACGGGTAATCGCTACCCATTGCGACTTTGTCCTCTCCAAAAGTTTGCATTATAAACAATAGAGCCATCGGATCATGCACCAAAGAATCGACCCAAAATTTTCCTAAGTACTCTCTCGGATTGATACGATTATCAAGAGCACAAAGATCGGGCCTTGCAATAAAGCCCTGCTCAACCCTTCCAATGGTCCCAGGGAAAGAGCCCCCACCGTGAGCAAAAGCGACTCTTAAATTGGGAAGACGCTCAAAAACACCTCCAAAGATCATAGAACATATGGCCAAAGAGACTTCAGCTGGCATTCCTACAAGCCAAGGCAGCCAATACTTGGGCATCCTTTCAGCCCCCATCATATCCCAAGGGTGAATAAAAACAGCAGCCCCTAAACTCTCGGCTTCTTGAAACACAGGAAAAAGTTCCCGATGCTCTAAATTCCACTGATTAACATGGGAACCTATTTGTACTCCGCTAAGCCCTAGTTCCTGAACACACCGGCGTAATTCCTGAATCGCAAGCTCAGGAGACTGAAGTGGCAAAGTTCCAAGCCCAATAAAGCGCTTCGGATGCTTTCCAACAACTCCTGCAATGTGATCATTTAAAAACTTTGCTACTTCTAAGTTATCTTTGCCTGGGATGCCATAATTAAACATCACAGGCACTGTCGATAAAACTTGCACATCGACGTTATTAGCATCGGCCTCTTCAATTCTTTTATCTGGATCCCAGCAGTTGCTCTGTATTTCTCTAAAAAACTTGCCATCATCCCACAGCATTTTAGCTGAGCAGGTTGTGGACTTCGCAAGCTCTATGAACCCCCCATAACCGAACTTTTTTTTAAAGCTTGGCAGCTCAGGTGGGAGAATATGGGTGTGAATATCGATTTTCACGCTTTAGAGTGTCCCCGACCGCATTTAGAACAGGTCGTTGCTTTTGGGTTGGAGTAAAACCGCTCAAATACCGGAGGAAGATCTTTCACTATGTCGGTCACAACTAGAAACTCTTCGTAAAGCTTATTGCGACATCCATCACAGAACCAAACAAAACCATCCTTCTCTCCAAGCCCCCTCTTTTTCTCAATCACCATCCCCACCGAATTGGCAGGTCTTTGGGGAGAATGGGGGACTCTAGGGGGCAATAAGAATATCTCCCCTGCTTTAATGGGAAAATCGATAAACTTTCCCTGTTCCAGCATTCTGAGGTTCATTTCCCCTTCAATTTGATAGAAAAACTCCTCTGTCTGATTGATATGGTAATCTGCTCTCTTATTAGGGCCGCCAACGATTGTAACCATGAAGTCTCGGTCGACCCACACATGTTTATTCCCCACGGGAGGCTTTAAAAGTTCGCGGTGTTCTGAAATCCACTTTTGTAAATGAATAGGCGGTAACACTCTTGGATTTTAGGACGGAACCATTGGATTTTCAAGGGAAATTCTGCTTGTCCTTCATTATGACTTTAAGCTAAAGTATCAGTCCTAGATTGAAGTTTCACTGGAGGAACTATGGCCTTAACACCTTCTACTATGCTGCCGCTCGATACGTTGGCCCCTAATTTCGCACTCAAAGACACGGATGGGAAAATCGTGGGCTTAGATTCGTTTCCAAACGCCAAAGGATTTCTTGTGATGTTTATCTGCAACCACTGCCCCTATGTAGTGCACTTAAAATCGCATTTAGCCTCACTGACGACCGAGTATATCAAAAAGGGAATCGCTGTTTTCGGCATCAACTCCAATAACTATGAAGAATATCCCGAAGACAGCCCTGAAAAAATGAAATTAGACCAAAAGCAGTTCAATTATACTTTTCCCTACCTCATTGATGAAACACAACAGGTTGCAAAAGCTTACCGAGCAGCTTGCACTCCCGATTTTTTTCTTTTTGATGATAAGAGAAAATTGGTTTACCGAGGCCAGTATGATAGCAGTCGCCCTAAAAACGGGATTCCCGTTACAGGGGAAGACTTAAAAAAAGCGCTCGACGCCATTCTTAATCAATCGACGATAAATAAAGATCAAACCCCAAGTATCGGATGTAATATCAAATGGAAGGATTAGAGCTTTTTAAAAAGATCGCTCAATTTAATTCCGTAAAGTTTGCAGATCTTCCATAGCGTGTAGATCGTAAAATTTTGGCCAGCTTCAATGCGTTGAAGATGTCGCCAAGACTTCCAACCGTGTTCTTCAGTTTCTTCCAGAGTCCAACCTCGGTCGGTTCGTAATTTTCTGATTCGTTCTCTTAAGTTTTTTAGAAACAATGTGAATTCTTGTTCTCGCTTTTCCATGTTGAGTATCTCTATTATTTTTTTGCTTTGCGTTATCTTGTTTTATTCTCTGTAATTTCCTTTCACACTACTGCCGTTTCAAGATTTGTGTACGTCCGATAAGGAGTATTCTCTGCGAGTGTCTTTCATTTTCACCCATTCGAAACCACACGATCGAGTGATATCGGTGTTATTTCCGACTGACCGGACAAAATGAAATACCCATTAAAGCTATTTCCGTCCTCGGAGAATCGGCCTTTTATCTGCGCCCACTTGTAAGTGTCAAGCTCTCCCGTTGTAAGGACAAGAGTGCAATCTATCTTGGTGAAATAGCCATAGTTAAACGGTAAATTGATATGGTCGATAATGAGCTTCGCTACACTGTTATCCCCACCCAATTTCACAAGTTGCAACTCCACCGATTTCTCCCCCATAAACCCACGATAACGACCCGTTACGGTTGAAGGGTTCCATCCCCTGTTTTGAAGAACAGTGGAGAACTTAAGAGATTGGCTTCCCTTGAATTTTAAAGTCACATTATTATTATTCAGTTCACCTTGAATATGATTTTGACCGTTATCATTAACCAATTGAAAAACCATATCCCAAGTCTGGTAGGCGCGATGAGGGTATGTGGGCGAACCTTGCTCGAAATGATGTGCCTCGAATGAATTTTTAACTGGATCTGATGTTAACTGAAAAAAACCGTAATCCACTTCGTATTCATGTTCATCACGAGGTCTTATTGTAACTGAAATAATGTATTTTCCGTTTCCAACTGACGACAAAATAAAAACGCCCGAACGCTCTCCAATATCGATTTGGTAAACCCCTTCTGCATCTTTTTCACTTATCGCACCTGAAACTAGTATTTTGTCTGCAAGTTGTTGAAGAGCTTCTTTTCGCCCCGGAATATTAAATTCCTCGTATCTCGTTTTTAAAACCCCGAGAACATCGGTAACAAATTGAATTTGACCAGCTGGAACAGCTTGATGGGAATAGATCTCCGTAATCAACGTACCCAAATCAACCCATTGAGTGGGCAACAAAACATCGAGGATAGGTTTTAATTCATCAAGCTTCGGGCTTTCGCCAGCCACAAGAAGCTTACCCAACACTTCTACCATAAGTTGCCCTGGGTAGAGTTTGATCTGAAGGGAAAACTTTTCATAGTTCTTTGACACATTCGTAGCAAGAAGCTCTAACCAATGCAGTTGGGCCTTCAGAGGATGAATATTTTTCTCGGCAACTATTTGCTGCTGAACAAAGTTGAACACTTGAGCAAGTGCCATTTGACCATCCACCTGTGAAAACACGTGAGCGAGTTCAGTCATTTCAAATTCTTTGTTTGCTTTTAAAATGGCCATCACAACTTGCGCTTGCAGCTCTTCAAATTGTTCGCTTACCCAGGCCTCACCTTTCAGCTCTCGAATGGCTCTGAGCGCAAATGAACTACCCTCCGTCCATTTCAAAAGAGATTCCTTAGTTGATGCCCTTTTTACAAAATCGGTCTGTAAATGGGCTGAGGAAAATCGTGTTTGATCATCGGACCAAAAAAAGAAAGTCGTAAGAAACTCTTTGGAGTCGCTATCAAAACGAATCCACTTCACTGCATTTTTTGTCATAATCAATGCCAGTGGCAAAACAGGATCAGCACCATACCCTGCGAAATCAAGTTCATTACTTATTTTTTTTAGTTCGGGCAGAGCCATTATAAGCGGATATAATTCTTCCTTCGTGGGAATTTGCGGGATCTTGCTCTGCAAATCGTGAGTAATTTTGATAAATTCAAGTCTCCCCTTTTTTACACCCTCGATAATTTCTGCTGGGGTTGGGACGGCAGAAAGACTGGGACTCGTAAAAACACCTAAAAATAGGCTCACCATAAATGAAATATGGATCATTGGTTTTGACGCGTACATAAAATGATTCTCTATTCTATTTCTATGGACTGAGGGGCCTTTGCTAGAGTCTGTTGCTTTACCCAATCCTTCAAATTAATGAATTCATAACCTGCTTCTCTCGTGCCCTGGATGAGCTTTTCAATTTCTGAGACATCACCGGGAAACCGGGCTAAACCTTCACCACCCGTTTCCTCAAGCAAAAACGGATGAATGAAATAGGATGCCCATGTATCTCTCATCTTTCTATTTCTCTTCATGATTCGTACCATGTCCGTGATTGTCAGCGTTC
This sequence comes from Bdellovibrionaceae bacterium UBA2466, assembly GCA_002342225.1. Lineage (GTDB taxonomy): Bacteria > Bdellovibrionota > FAC87 > UBA2466 > UBA2466 > UBA2466. The sequence goes on from DDPO01000051.1 coordinate 30,601, forward strand.
TCAACACTTGCTCATTGAGATAAGCTTGAACATTTCCCACATTTTCAGGGATAATCCTTTGACCGAAGACATCGCCGAAACTTTCATAAGGATAAAATTGGCCATTAGGTAAAAGTCCAGCCGGATAATTGACTCGAACATCGTTCAAATATTCCAGACGTTTCCCTCGATTAGGGATTGCGACCTCTTCGACATTTAATTCCGGTGGTAATTCAACGGTATTGTTCTTCTTGAAGGGAAAGTAGATCATTCTCCCCATATTCCAACGAAATAACTGGCCAAACAGAACGTAATCCAACGGTGACGCTTGATAGTGTGGTGAGACCCAAGCAATAGGCTCAATATCAGCCTCAGCCAATAGCTTTCTTCCATCCTCAATTCGGTTAACGACAAAAGAGGGCGAATCTCTATCGACAGGAATATTGTTAACACGGTCCCAAAACTCGAAATCATCGCCAGTAGTTGCAGAGAATGGATTTGGTTTCATTCCATACTGATGCGTAACGCCATGAAAAATAAATGTGGCGCCTCTTGCTTCCGCATATTTCAAAAAATCGATAAATTCTCTTTTCTGTGTCAAAGGAACAAATCGCTCCTCAACTTTATCTTCAATAATCCCTAACGGGTCGCTAAAAATGGGGACAAGTGTCATGCTGAAGGGTACTTTATGCTTAGCGAGCAGATCTGTAATTTTATAGAGGTACCAAAGCTGTACTTTGGGATGAATGTCCTCAAGCCTAAAAACTGCTGGTCGAACATTATCTTCACGGATGGGTTTTTCGTCCAACACGTCAAACAAAATATCAGCCAAAATTAAATAACGGTCATCTTCAGTCGTAAAATAGAAAGGGCTATCTGCAAAATACCAATGATTTTTATTTCTAAGAAGATAGGGAGTTCTCAGGTCAGTCACCGTTGAGTGCCTAGCCCATGATAGAACATTTTTTTCACTCTCAGAGTTTATTAACTTAAAAAGACCGATTTCAAATCCAGCCATGAATTTTGTCTTATCTTTTAGATCAAACTCGCCGTACTTCGTGAACTCCCCGCCAAGATAATCATGAAACTTAAAGAATCCTGGCCTACCCTTGCGATCCAAATGCTCTGTGTCCAGTTTTGATAAGCCCTGAAACTCAACCCCCCACAACCGTGCGAGCTCCTCTTTCGGGAGCTTCCAAATTTGGTAACCTGCCCAAACAACATTTTTCTGTGTTTTGACAAAGTCTTGGAAAAACTCCAATGGTACTTGCGTATTGTAGTGTGTCCCCAAATAGAAACTGGCAGCACATTTTTCAAGCTGACCAGCTTTGTATCTCTCGATAGGGACAACTATCCTCTGAACATTTTTAAAGTGTCCTAGCAGATTCTGCAGGTAGATGGCATGGATTCTTCCTAAGTAGTACTTGGGTTCTAGATGCTCATTTTTATCATAAAAAATCTGAACACATTTTATGTTTTCAGATCTCACATTTTTTTCAAGAACCCCGAACACGAAAGGGAAAGCCACTATCACGAGCCCTAAAATAAACCTTTTCATGAGGCCCTTCTTTCTTGGGCTAGCCCTAACGATGTCACACTTTCAGCAAGCTCAAATCCAACAGGGAGTTCATGTTCCGTCTTCACCCAATGAAATTTTTGGCCACGGACTCTCTTATCAATTGCTTGCGCCAAAGCATTTAAGCAGGCCATTGAGTTTATAAATACGGCAACAGGCCAACGCACTGGTAGAAAAAGCAAAGCTCTTGCACCATAAACTCGATAGACACAAAGACCCCGCATCATAACTCGATGAATCGCCAGTGGAACCGTAACCCAAAACAACGTGTAAAGAGCTTGTTCTAGCTGCTTTAAGCTGGGGTCCGAGCTGATATCCTCAGTGATGAGCATTAGAAAACACAGGGGTGCGAAAAAGTACCCTAAAAGAGTGAAAATATTGGTGGCAACTCCGCGTCGATCCCGAAATAAAAAGTAACGATTGCTGAAATTTCCGGACCAGCCCAAGTTTTTCCAACCTTGCAGAGCAATTCCAACTGTCCAGCGAGTTTTTTGTCGGATTGATCGTAGAAGCTTTTTAGGAAAATACTCACGCGTCGCTATAAAATGATATTGCTTCTTTTCTTTATCCCAAAACCGATAAGCTGCAAATGTGGAAGTAAACATTAACTCGTGGTTTCTAATTCCAAACTCATAGTCCTCTGTAAGACTCTGCTCGTAAAAGACCCAACCAAATTTTTTTAAAAAAGCCTCAACCACTTGAGCTGAAAATGCAGTGCCGACACCTGCGGAAGGAATCGCTGAACCAAGAGACTCTCTCACTAAAAGATCTTTTGTATGAGACTCGGCAAATTCGTCCATGTAGGTTCCAGCTACCCACTCTTTCACATTTACTTCTAGCGAAAAGACGGGGATTTGAACAAAATCAAAACTATCCAGTTTGTAATTGATAAGTGACAAACTCCAAGGGTCGATAATATCCTCAGCGTCTTGCAACAAATATGCATCAACTTTTGAGTGATCAATATTCATTCGGGCATAACGTATAAGTTCATTCAGCATTTGACCCTTGGATGTCGGTCCTTCATTGCGATTAATCACAGGGATTACTCGGCGATCATTTTCGGAAACACTCTTAACGGCTAGGATGGTCTCAGGATCATTGGGATAACAGCCCACGAGAAATAGATAGTTTTTATAACGAATGCGATTGAGATTACCTCTCAGCATCGAAGCAATGATTGCTCCTTCGTGCCAGGCAGGAACCAAAATAACGATTCTCTTTTGCGGCAGAAGCTCAAAATAGGTTAATACCCATTGATCAATCGTTTGGGGCTTTAATCGCTTTCGAAATGCTATGAAATCAAGGACAAGATCCTCCACCCCTGAAATGAAATAAAAGAAACAAAACACAATTGATATAGTGATTAAGACTGTGGCATAGGTTTCGGAGAAGCTATTCATACTTCCCCCCCGAGGACTGCTAGAAATCTGAGACCAGAACCCTGTTCAGAAATAACATAAGCGCCACTTGCTGCGATATAAGCCCATGAAAACTGATAATGTGCTCGTAAACTTGGACGAAGTTCAACCCGCCTGTTGTAGGCTCTTCCCAAGCTATCGGTGCTAAAAAAGGGTTCCAAATAAAAATCTAAAACGAGGGGAGACAGGACGGTCTGTCTTAGTCCTGTCCTAGACCATCCACTTAGAAGATTATTATTTTCGTCGCTCGAGGTTCTCACTCCTTCTGCATAAAATTCCTGAAAAACATCCCAATATTTTTTTAGCCCCCAAAACCATTGTTGGTTGTAGACCAGCGAAGCTCTGAGCTCTCGCTCAATCCCATTTGAAGTTATTCGATACAGTCCTCTTTCTCGCCACTCAAAAATGGCTGTGAGCTTATCCATTTTTAAGGTCAGGCCCGGACCAAAGTAATAAAAGGAATCTCTTTCAGTTCCAATTTGAAGAAATGGCTTTAAGTAAAAGCCAAGGGGCATATTTTCTCGCACCCTAAGCGAACTGATAAGCGTACTATCTTTGGTTAAATAGCCTTGCTCGGAATAAAATTCCGTTGTTAAGACCTGAGATCTAGCCTCAATCGGCAGAGAAAGCCACAGATACGAAACACACGAAACCAAAAGTCGCTTTATTGTTTTTTGTCTCATCTCCTCAAAAGCTTGCAAAAATCAGGGGCAATTTAGCCAAGCTGGAAAAGGACAATGAGTGTTGCATTATCAAGCAGTTTCCAAATCCACTTGCTGAATCCTGCAATTTATTTTGAGCTCTTTCGCTCAATCTAAGCTGGCTTTGCGCTCTTAGCATTGGAACAAAGATTGCTGAGCTTCACCAACAAGATTAGGAAAGGATTCGCTTTATGTCTTTTAGATTGGTGTTGTTCATTGCTTTTTTATTATTTGCTTATGAAACAGTTCAAGCTGCAGTGGAATCCAAACTGGCAGGAGTTTCCCTCACGGAACTTGGAACATATATCTATGATGCAGCTCAAGGAGATTCCCCTAAAACTGAAGCTCAAAAGCGGGTAGACGAACTATTTGAAGATGGGATTCGGCACATTGTCCTCACACCAATGGCTCACATGTCAAATCCTAGAAAGTCGGAGATAACTCCCAACACGCCGCCAGCTGAGAGACCTAACGAGCGAAAACGCTATTTAAAACTCATCAACTACATTCATAG
>DDPO01000159.1 GCA_002342225.1 Bdellovibrionaceae bacterium UBA2466
ACAAGCTTAAAAGGTATCGGTCATCTTTCAAAGTCCCGATTAGCAAAATGCTAGTCGGGATTTTTTATGGTGTCAGTCTCCCAATAAGCTTAAAAGGTAACTATCACGACAGATAAATCGCCGTTAACTCCCTAATTAATTTCTGTTGGTTATTGTCCTTAGAGAACTCAAATTTAGGTCTTCTTAACCCAAGACCAATTTGTCTTTCTAAATTGGCTCTTACGGGGCTATTAAGCCAATCTATTAAATGTTCGGTAGACTTAGGAACCATCGACCACAAAGGTCCTATGCCTGAAACTATGGGCAAAGTGCAATTTGGTGTAGCCGATGAATAAGGGTGATCCTGAACCCTCTCAACCAAACCCGCTCTGACAGGGTTTCTTAAGACATATTTTAAAACATAAGCAGTTGCATATGGAGAATCCAACAAGCTCCATTTATATCTTCCTCCGAAAACATGATTGATTCTACGAGCAGACCTTTGGATGTTTTTAGAAACAGCAGTCATAAAGTGCCGCATCACATCACCTAAATCGCTTTGAGGCGTTTCAAGAATCATATGAAAGTGATTAGACATCAAAACAAAGGCAAAACAACGTACATGATAGTCTGTTGTTATTTTTGAAATTGATTTGGAAAAAATACTCCAAGTCTCTTCTAAAGGAATATAGAACCACTCCTTATTATTAGAGCGTGAAGTGACATGATACGGGTATCTATCTGTTAAAAAAAGGGGGCGTCTTGGCATGACTATCTTCTCTAAACTAGTCTTCTTTATAGAAAAAGAGAATCAGGGTAGCGAAGATTTCTCCGTAGATTGTTTTTGAGATTCGTTAGAGATTAAAACAAAAACCCCAGCTGGGCTAAGCCCAACCGGGATTATTAATAGTGACCGATACCTTTTAAGCTTGTTAGGAGACTGACACCAAATCTTCTTCGTCGTCGTCGATGCTTAAGTTGCCGAGACCGTATTTATCGACACGATAGCGCATGCTCCTGAAACTGATATTAAGAAGCTTAGCTGCTTTTTTCTTTACTCCACCGGTTTGCTCGAGCGCTTTAACAAGAAGAGCTCTTTCAAAATCGGCTGTTAGTTTCTCCAGCTCGATTCCCTTAGCGTCATCGATCTGAATCGCATGGGGAGCAACTTGTCCTGGAGCTTCTTCTCTAGCTTCAAGCATGTGCTTAGGTAAACTCTCAGGAAGAATAACGGCACCGGGCTCAAGAGCCACTGTTCTCTCAATAATATTCTCCAGCTCACGAACATTACCAGGGTAGTGATACCGTTTTAATACATCCATTGCTTCGTTGCTAATCTTCTTCACATTCATTCCCAAGATCTTGGAGAACTTATCCAAGAAGTGGCCTGAGAGCATTGGAATATCTTCTTTGCGTTCCCTCAAAGGGGGACAAGTGATTTGAATCACATTCATTCGGTAGAAAAGGTCCTCTCTAAACCTTCCTGCCTTGACCTCTTGCTCGAGGTTTTTGTTAGTTGCTGAGATCACTCTCACATCCACAGTAATATCTTCAGTTCCACCAACACGCTTAAAAGTTCCTTCTTGAATAACTCTGAGCAGTTTTACTTGCATCGTTAATGGAAGTTCGCCTAATTCATCTAAGAAAATAGTTCCGGTATTAGCGACTTCAAAAAGCCCTTTCTTATCTGCGATAGCACCTGTGAAAGAACCTTTCTTGTGTCCGAACATTTCGCTCTCCATCAGATTCTCTGGAATCGCACCACAGTTCACCGTTACGAAAGGTTTATCTTTGAGTGGGCCATTGTAGTGAATAGCTCGAGCAATTAACTCTTTACCAGTACCGCTTTCACCGTTGATAAGAACTGAGCTCTTGGTATTAGCTACTCGTTTCACAAGTTCATAAATTCTTAGCATTGGGGGGGCACCACCAATAATATTGTCAAAAGCGTATTTGGTGCCGAGCTCTTTTTTGAGCTGCTGATTTTCAATTCTAAGAGATCGCTTCTCTAGGGCTTGTCGGATGACAATTTTGACTTCATCAATTTTAAATGGCTTTTGAATGTAGTCGTAGGCTCCGCGCTTCATAGCTTCTACAGCGATTTCCGTAGAACCAAATGCAGTGATCATTAGGACAACCATTTCAGGGTCGACCTCTTTCACTTTGGTTAAGAGCTCCAGACCTGACATTTCTGGCATTTGAATGTCAGAAATAATGAGATCAACAGGGTTCTTCTTTAAAAAATCAAACCCTTCAAGGCCATTGGAAGCCGTAAAGACTTCATAGCCCTCTCTTTTCAACATGATCTGGAAAAACTCACGTATGCTCTCTTCATCATCAACTACGAGGATTCTGCTTAAAGCCATTTAACACCTCTACTAAAAAATCGCGTCAACTAGCGCAATGTAACTTAATCTGCAGATACTTTGAGCAACATCCATACCAGACAAAAATCGTCATAACTGTGCTAAGGCAGGTAGGATTCGAAGAGTATTCTGTCTAGTTCATTTACTTGACTCGGTTAAAATAGCGACAAAAATCGTCAGGTTTCTCGAGGAGAAAAATTGTTTTCAAGAAGAATGCGGGCGCTATTTGACTTCGAAGCAACTGACTTGCTGAGCGGAATTACGATAGTTTTTAAGTTCCGGGGCATGTTGCTTACAGCTCTCTTGAGCAATGGGGCAACGCGCGTGAAAAGAGCAACCTTTTGGGGGATTTATGGGCGATGGAATCTCGCCACGAAGCTCAATGCGTTTTCTAAACTTTTCGATTCGAGGATCTGGAATGGGCACTGCGGAAATGAGAGCTTGCGTATAGGGGTGCTGGGGTTGGGAATACAAATGGTCTTTAGGGGCAAGTTCCACAATTTTGCCTAAGTACATGACAGCAATTCTGTCCGCGATGTATTTCACAACGGCGAGGTTGTGAGAAATAAACACGATGGAAAGATGAAGTTCTTTTTGAATTTCTTTGAGAAGGTTTAATATTTGGGCTTGTACTGAAACGTCCAACGACGAAACCGGTTCGTCTGCGATGATGACTTTAGGTCTTAACACCAGAGCTCGAGCAATCGCAATTCTCTGTCGTTGCCCGCCAGAGAATTCATGGGGGTATTTGGCTAGCGCTTTTTTACCGATACCTACACGGTCTAGAAGCTGTTCCAAGTTCTTTTGGCTATCGATTCCGCTCCAAAGTCCGTGGGCTTCCAACGGTTCCCTTAAAGTGGCTTCGATGGTCATTCTGGGGTCTAGTGACGCATAGGGGTCTTGGAAGATCATTTGAATTTGTGGTCGGACATTTCTGAGAGCTTCGCCATGTAAACTGAGAAAATCTAATCCCCCCAGTTGAATATTGCCCGATGTCGGTTCTTGTAATCGGAGAAGTGCTCTTCCGAGCGAGCTTTTTCCACACCCAGACTCTCCCACAAGTCCTAAGACCTCGCCTGGGTATAGATCAAAAGAAACGTCATCGACTGCTTTTAGGGTGGCTGTGGCCTTAAAGTTAAAAAAACCAGATCGAAGCTTGTAATGAACTTTAAGACTCCGAACGCTCAAGCTAGGTGTGGCACTCATTGGAACTTCTCCACGTGACAAAAAGTTTCATGATTGTGGGCGATCTTTCGGCTAGTCGGAAATGTAATTTGACAAATATCTGTTCTAAATTCGCAACGTTCGTAGAAAGGACACCCTTGACCAACTTGGCTAAGATCGGGAATGCTTCCGCCAATCACTGGAATTTTATCTTGAAGAACATCAACTCTCGGAGTGGACCGCAATAAGGCGCGAGTGTAGGGATGTTCAGATTGGTGAAATAGAGTTTCCACAGGCCCTTCTTCAAAGATTCGTCCGGCGTACATGACCACCATTTTATCGGCCAGCCCTGCAATAACCCCCAGATCATGTGTGATTAAGATAATAGCCATCTGGGTCTCTTTTTGAATCTCACGTAATAGGTCGAGGATCTGTGCTTGGACTGTGACGTCAAGAGCAGTTGTGGGTTCATCTGCAATGAGAATTTCTGGGCGAGTAGTAAGAGCCATCGCGATCATGACCCTTTGTCTCATTCCACCACTAAACTCGTGTGGATAGGATTTCATCGCTTTCTCAGGTTCCGCAATTCCGACTCGGCTCAAAGCTGCACAAGCCTCTTTCCATGCATCTCGTTTGGATTTTTTAAGGTGAATAATCAAGGGTTCAATCAGCTGTGAACCAATCGTAAGATAAGGATTGAGTGATGTCATTGGCTCTTGAAAGATCATACTGATCTTGTTGCCACGAATGGTCCTAAGTTTTTCTTCCGTCATTGCAAGGATATTTTCGCCGCGAAAGAGAACTTCACCCTCGGGAATCTTAAGAGGGGGTGAAGGTAGTAGTTTTAAGTAACTTAATTGAGATACCGATTTACCGCTGCCGCTTTCTCCCACGATTCCCAATGTCTGGCCCGGTTCGATGGAGTAACTAATACCATTAACCGCTTTTACAACTCCTCGCCGTGTATGAAAGTGGGCTTTAAGATTTTTGATTTCTAAAATTGCCATTAGTCTCGGGCCCCCTTAGGGTCTAAGGCGTCTCGTAGACCATCACCTAAAAAGTTCAGTGAAAATAGGGTGAGTGAAAGCATTAGCGCAGGAAATAGAAGAATCCATGGTGCGATCTCCATGACTTCAACCCCACTTGAGATCAACGTTCCCCACGAAGCCATAGGAGCTTGTACTCCGAGTCCCAAAAAGCTTAAGAAGGCCTCTTCCAATATGACAGAAGGAATTGTGAGCGTAAGATAGACGATAACTGGCCCTAAAGTATTTGGAATAAGGTGTTTTAGAATGATATATCGGGTTTTAACTCCGACCGATCTTGCAGCATCGACAAACTCTTTCTGTTTGAGGGATATGACCTGTCCACGCGTGATTCGTGCCATGGTTAGCCACTGAGTGAGACCTAAGGCAACAAACAGTAAAAGAATATTGCGTCCAAAATAGACCATTAAAATAATCACCATGAAAATAAAGGGTAATGCATATAAAATATCGACGATTCTCATAAGAATCGTATCCGTTTTACCACCGAGATAACCTGAAATAGCTCCATAAATAACGCCCACTACGACACTTATAAGAGAAGCTATTATTCCGACGGCCATTGAAATTCTCCCGCCATAGAGAATGCGAGTAAAAAGATCTCGCCCTAAATTGTCGGTACCAAACCAATGGGCGAAAGAGGGCCTAGCTAGTGTGAGTTCCAGATTTTGTGTCTCAAATCCATAGGGTGCAATCCAAGGAGTGAGCACACATAACAGAATCTCTAAAGTAAGGAAAATAGCCCCAAAGACTGCGAGTTTATTTTTTAGAAGTCTAGCCCAAGCATCTGACCAAAGACTGTTACTCATATTTCACCCTTGGGTCGAGAAGCACGTAAAAGATATCTACGAGAAAATTGCAAACGAATATGAGAGTGAAATAGAGAAGAGAAGTTCCCATGACCACGGTGTAATCTCTATTCAAAGCACTTTCGATGAAAAACCTTCCAAGTCCCGGAATATTAAAAATAGTTTCCGTAACTAAAGCTCCCGTAATAATCCCAGCCAGTGCGGGTCCCAAGTAAGAAACTACCGGTAATATACCTCCTCGGAGGGAGTGCTTTAACAGAATTTGTGTTTCAGTTAATCCCTTAGCTCGCGCCGTTCGAATAAAATCTTGGTGCCGAATTTCCATGAATCCGCCCCTTGTAAGCCTAGAAATATAAGCTGCGTAAGCAAATCCCAAAGTAAGCGAAGGCAACAATCGATCTTGCCAGCTATTCCATCCAGCTACAGGAAGCCAGTTGAGCCAGAGGCCAAAAATGAGAACCATCACAGGACCCACTACAAAAGTTGGTAGACATATTCCTAAAATGGAGAGGGACATTGGAATATAGTCATAGAAAGTATTGGGCTTCAAAGCAGCTAAGCCCCCCGCAGATATTCCAATGAGAAGAGCCCAACACAGGGAGATGAGACCCAGTTCCATGGAAACAGGAAAAGCTTCTGCGATGATTTCGTTCACGGTCCGGTTGGAGTGTTTGAATGAGGGTCCTAGATCAAACCGAGAGAGGTCTCTTAGATACCTAAAGTACTGTTGAATGAGCGGCTCATCCATGTGGTATTTAGCCTCAAGATTTTTAAGAACTTGGGCTGGAACTTTCTTTTCAGCCGAAAAGGGGCCTCCTGGAGCGAAACGGATCATAAAAAACACCAGAGTTACGACGAGTAAAAAGACAGGAATCATCGTGAGTAAGCGGCGTAGAATATAAGTTAAGCCCATGGGTTCCTACTTCTTCACAATACTAATATATTTTAATGGGTGAATATCCTCGATATTGGGATGCCAACCTTGTACTTCATTACTTAAGAGATAGTTTCTCGAGTAAACATAGATGGGAAGTACGGGGAGATCCTCAAGTAAAATATCCTCCGCCTTTTGAAATATGGCGAACCGCTTTTTGGGATTTCGTTCTTTTTTCGCAGACTCAATAAGCTCGTCATAACTTGAGTTACTGTACCCAGAATGATTATTTCCGCCATTAGTAACAAACATATCTAGGAAAGTATTGGGGTCATTGTAGTCTGCAATCCAACCAGCTCGAGCGATCATATAGTTTTTTGTTTGTTGGTTATCTAAAAACACTTTCCATTCTTGGTTAAAAAGAGAAGAGGAGATCCCTAAATTCTCTCGCCACATTTGTTGGATAGCCTCAGCAATTTTTTTGTGGTTATCGCTTGTGTTGTAAAGAATTTCGAGCGATGGAAGCCCCTTACCATTCGGAAACCCTGCCTCTGCAAGAAGCTGTTTGGCTTTTTGGATTTGGCTTCCATCTTTAGGTAAACGAGATTCCGGTTTGAACCCGCCCGTACCAGGAGGGGTAAACATAGTTGCTGGCACTTGCCCTCCACGTGTGACCAAGCGAACAATCCGGTCGCGGTCAATGGCAAGTGTCAAAGCTTGACGAACTTTTTTATTATTAAGTGGAGCTTTTGTGCAATTAAACCAATAGTAATAAGTTCCTAAATAGGGATGGTTTTTAAAAACTCCAGTTGTGTCTTTTTGCCAAAGAGGTAATTTTTCCAAGGGTAAATCATCGACAGTGTGGAGAGACTTCGCTCGAAACATCTTTTCTTCTGTTTCGTGCTTATCGATGGGGAAAAAGTTGGCTTCAGAGAGTTTCACAGTCTCTTTGTCCCAGTAGAAGGGATTCGGGGCAACCGTTATGACTCGATTCACTTCCCATTTCTTTAATGTAAAAGCGCCATTGCCAACAAAGTTCTCAGGGCGAGTCCATCTTGCGCCAAATTTTTCGATGGTGGCTTTGTGAACCGGGTAGAGAGAGTGATGAAAGAGGAGACTCAAGAAAAAGGGGGTTGGATTTTCAAGTTGAACTTCTAGAGTAGAGGAGTCTATAGCTTTTAGTCCTAGTTGATTCGGATCGGTAAGTTTCCCTTCGTTGAACGCTTTTCCGTTTTTTATGTAAAATCCCTGATAAGCATATTCCGAAGCTGTTTCAGGTTTCAGAAGTCGAATCCATGAGTAAATAAAGTCTGAAGCAGTAACAGGATCTCCTTGGCTCCACTTTGCATTTTTTCTCAAAAAGAAAGTATAGGTTTTTCCATCCTTTGAGACTTTCCATTTTTCTGCAACACCTGGGATGGGTTCGAGATTTTTGGGATCTTTTGAAACCAGACCCTCAAAAATATTCATGATGATGTGGAATTCTGGAACCCCAGTGACAGTATGAGGGTCGAGATCTTTGGGTTCTCCACCATTACCTAAGTTCAACACTTGGGGTACGGCACTTTCTGCAGTGCTTAAGGGAATAAGAGTCGAAACTGAGAGAAACAGTAAAGTGGAAACGGTACACAAAGTTAGACGCCAAGAGCCAAAACTCATAGAAATACTCCTCATCATCATGAAGGACCTCGGGTGATTAGTTACCCGGCTCTTGGGCTGTGCAAAGAGATTGCCAGAAAACTTAAATGTTTGTTTTGATCGACGACTCAAAAAAGTGTAACACTCCCAGCTAGTTAGAACAAGGCGGATTCGGCATCGCTGAAGACACATGAAAAAATTATCTTAAAAAAAAGAAGAGGTGCTTTTTGATACCAGCGACTTCAGTGGTAAAATTATAAAATCAATTTTTGTAGTTCTTCTTCTTTAGGAGGCAACAGTGCGAATTTGGATCTTTTTAATGATTATTTCTCAAAGTTTATTAGCAGCGAAAATGGATCTTCCATGGTCAGCTCTTCCAAAAACACCACCGATTCCAAAAGACAATCCGATGACGCCAGAAAAAGTTTCTTTAGGCCGTCAGCTGTATATTGACCCTAGACTTTCTAAAGATGGCACCGTGTCTTGTAACTCCTGTCATAATGTAATGGCGAGTGGTGGAGACAATCGAGCCTTTTCGGCTGGTGTGGGGGGTAAATTGGGCGGTAGGTCTGCGCCTACTGTTTGGAACTCTGCTTTTCATACTGTGCAGTTCTGGGACGGTCGAGCCGCTTCTTTAGAAGATCAAGCTAAAGGGCCTCTTACGAATCCTATTGAGATGGCGATGGACAGTCATGAAGCTGTCGTTGATAGAATCTCCAAAATTCCGGGCTATGTGAGCCAGTTTAAGAAAGTCTTTGGAGACAAAGGGGTAACGATTGACGGTGTCGCAAAAGCTATCGCAGCTTACGAGAGAACGTTAATTACTCCAAACAGTCCTTTTGATCGTTATGTCAAAGGAAACAAAAAAGCGATGTCACCTCAAGCGGTCAGAGGGATGAACACAGTGATCGAAGTGGGGTGTGTCAGTTGTCATACCGGAAAAAACTTCAATGCCCCTGACGATCTGGCTATGGGAGAGGGGTTTTACCAGAAGTTTCCAACTTTCACAGACAACGAATATGTAACTAAATACAAATTCCTAGATGACAAAGGTCGGGGAGCTTTAACCAAAAATGAAGATGACAACTATTTCTTCCGAGTTCCAACTTGGAGAAATGTGGCTCTAACAGCCCCCTATTTTAGTAACGGTGCTGTGAAAACTCTAGACGAGGCAGTCAGAGTAATGGCCAAAGTTCAGCTCAATAAAGAACTCAGTGCAAATCAGGTGGCCGATATCGTCGAGTTTTTAAAAGCCTTAACTGGCGAGCGACCCAAGCAACCCATGCCAGAGTTACCTCCAGATCCAGAAGGCATGACAACTATTGATGGTTAACTAGTTTTAGTAAGATCTGCTGAGGCCTGCATTTTTCCAGAGCGGGAAAAGAGCAGCACACTCTTCTCGGCAAAGCCCATCTTCAACTTCGAGTGGGCTTTTTCCTAGTTTGGCCAATTCTTTCGCTGGAAACTCCAGTTCTTTGAAACCTGCGTCAGCAGCATCAGCGATTGTGGCCCCGAAATAAACTTTGTCAATTTTTGCCCAGTGAATGGCTGAAAGGCACATAGGGCAGGGCTCGCATGTGGTGTACATAACGGTCCCGCTGAGATCGATAGTGTTCAGCTCTTTTGCAGCTTCTCTGATCGCATTGACCTCCGCATGAGCTGTCGGATCACAGGTCTTCCATACTCGGTTGTGCGCTGATGCTACAACTTTCCCGTTCTTCACAATGACAGCTCCAAAAGGACTTTGTCCTGCGAAGATACCTTCTTTGGTTTTCTCAATGGCCATTTTCATGAATTGTTCATTAGTCATAAGACCTACGAACATAGTTCAGAATAGTAAACAATGCCATATCTAGGTTTTTGCTGAACGGAATTTTCTTTGGGAGACCACTTCACTTGAAGCCCCGCGACAAAACCAGCCTTTTTTGCAAGCTCTTTCGAGATTTCGAGCTCTTCGGGAGAGGGGCAGGATAGGATCATTATACCTTTTTGGTCTTTTAGTGTTTTCATCGCATGATGGAAAATTTCTTGAGGTTTTAAGGTCGACAGAGGCAAACCCCAAGAAAGCAAAGGATCTGCTGAGACGAAGGGATTAAGAAGTAGAGCAATATCGGTGGGGCGATTCCATTTGAGAAAATCAAGGGCATGGAAAAACCCCAATCTCATTTTACTTGCATAATAATCTCCGTAATCTTTTCTGGAATGAAAACCCCAAAGCATTCTGTGGGAATCGATCTCGATGCCATGTATGACGGCCTCACGCCCCATTTTTTCTAAAAGCCTGTCCAAGACAGGGCCAAAAACAAAATTTCGAGCACCAATATCTGTGACCACTAGCGGTGACTTTGTGAAGTTCTTAAGAATATCTTCCCAAGGAAAAAGTTCTAGAAATTCCTGAAATTCAATTTGTATTTTTCTGTCTCTTTCAGGAATCTGATGAGGCCAAGTTACTGCGCGTGAGAACCGAAAATGATTACGAATAAAAAAGTCGAAAGAGTTTTTAATAGCTAAAAGGGCATTGTTCATTTATCTAGAATATTCCTTATCGATACAAATTGCATGTAGCAAAGCAGAAGTATTCCTAGGACTGGAACCCTGAGTCCTTCTAAATAATGGGTGAGGTCGCGACTTCCTAATGTCCATTCAGTAATAAAAGCGATGAGAACTACGGAGATTGATATTCCTAACTGAAAGAGAAGCTTCTTGGGTTTCGATTCAATCATGAGTGGAAGAGAAGCAAAAGCCGGAACGAAAAAGATGAAGTAGTCGGGCCGAGTTGTTGAGTTTAAAAGCCCCATCATCGACCAAACAAAAGCCCATAAAAATCGCTCATTCTCTATTTTTAATTGAGGTGATTTCAGGAAAATCCATGAAAACAGCATGATCGAAATAGTTGCTACGGTAAAACCGATAGCCCCTTGGTTTAATAATGATTTGGGTAACCAAGTCGCTAAAAACGAAGGCAAAGAAAGGGAGACGACATCTTTCGCAAGATCATAAACTGCATGATACTTTCGAGCATTTTCAACAAAAGCTAGTGGCAGTGATGCTCCGGTCGAAAATCCAAAAACAAATATTGGAACAACTAACGAAGCTAGTACTCCCAAAATAAGCCCAATAGTGAAAAAGGTTTTACGTTTAAAAAAATAATAAGCAGCAAGAAAAGAGGGATATATTTTGATACTGGCTAAAAGAGTAACGACACTTCCACCCATGATATTTTTTGATTTTTTATTTGAGCGTAGAGCGATTTCGCACCCGCTCAAGAGGGCCGCAAACATTAATTGAACATTGTGCGACTGAAAACTCGCATGAATGGGTTTAATTGAAACGATCCATACTAGGAGAAAAAGTTTCCAGTGTTTTCGATCAGTGAGCTCTGGAAAAATAAAAAATAGATTTCGCCAAAACCAAAAGTAAGCAACCGTTTGTAGAAAAAGCCAAAGATAGTTTGCAATGGTGAAACTTAACAGTGAGAGAGGTTTTAAAAGGGCTAGTCCGAAGGGGCCGTAAAAGAAGTTCCCTATTTCCGCGTTGTCAGTATAGAGCTTTGATACCCAGCCATTTAAAAGCCATGAAGAGGCTTTGTAATAGACTCCCAGATCTCCACCGGGTTTCCAAGCGATACCCCAACAGGGGATGAGTAATACAAAAAGGAGACCGAGTGGTAACGGTGGAGTTTGTTTTTGGATCATTGCAGTAAGATAGTACTCTGAAATTAAATCGTCATTACGACAAATTCTTACCCTTGAACTGGATTTGAGTGCTTAAAAAAGCAATGAATACAGTAACTTAATAAAAATAGATATTGACACAACGCAATAATTCGTGTAGTGACTGGGCCTTAAATTTTTTAATACGGAGTAAAGAATGAAGGGTTTGTTGCTAGCGGTTTTATTGAGTTTTCCTCTTTTTGCAGCTGATGAATTTGTAGTCCATCATCAATGTTACACGCCTCGAGTAGCTGATACCGGATATCAGTTAATCATTGAGACAGGTGGCATTGCAGGCATTACTCAAGTGAAAGTATTTGAGAATTCTTTTGCCGGTGCAAAATATCTGGGAAAATTCATCGTGCGTGTTCAAGAGACGGGAAGTTCAACCGTATATACAGGAAAAGATATTAGAGTGGTTATTGGGCCTGGGGAGTACCCAGCCGAAATCGGAATACCTAGCAAAGTTTATCGAGCCACTTTTGTACTTAAAGGAAATGACGGGAAGAAGCATCAAGGACCATTGAACTGCCGTTCTCCCCAAGACCCTCAGTAACTCAATAAATTGAAAAATGGTGGACCGGATGGGGATCGAACCCACGACCCTCAGACTGCCAGCCTGATGCTCTCCCAGCTGAGCTACCGGCCCACATTGGCAGAAGTCTCTGGAGATAGCAGGCTTGTTTCATCAAGGCAACTTTTCTCTTATTAAGCTGTATTCTTGTGAGTTTCAGGTGTTCGTGCTTTAGACAATCGTTCAACCAAAAAGGGCCTTTTTTAGCGTGTTCTAAGTTATCTCTCCCTCTTCTTGAGGGCATATCTTTTGCTTTTTGAGACGGAGTACAAACTTGGCCTCTGTCCCGCGCTTGTTATCTGTGACGATGCCACTACTTTCAAGGGGAGCTTAATTCAATGGATAAAACCTACCGATGGATTGTTGCAGGGCTTTTTGTTTTCTTAAGCTTTTTAATGCTGAATCGCCCAGTATCTTTTCCCGCCTTCAAATTTGAGTCTTTTGGAGAATTCCACCCAGTATCTATCGAACAGAGAGAAATTGTCTTTAGTGTGATCTCAAGACTTGAAGCAAAAAAAGGTATTACTGCGTCCTCAAAGAAAATCCTGTCCTATCTAGAAAACGAAACCGTGGAAATCTTAGTTACAAATTTTGCAAGTGAATCCAAAGTTGTAATGAAAGATGGGGTTGGTCTTGTTTTTCCTGAAAGGTTTTTTGAATCTGATCCTATCGATCAAGAGTTCGTGCTATCGGAATGGTTTAGAGAATTTGCGCATTCAAATTGGAGTGACGAGTCCTATCTGGCGAAAGTTCCAAAATTTAAAAAATAGAATCAAAGTCTAAAAAACATCCACTTCATTTGATAAAAAGAGAAAAGATTGTTTTTGAATCCAGTAAAGTTTTGAGAGTTCGGTTTGTATTTCTGAAAGAGCGAAAGGAAATGTCTCTTCTGAAATCGCATCAAACATACTTACACTTTCTCGGACGGAATAAATAACGAATTCAGTAGATAGACCCGTTTTCTCCTTGGCCGTTTCGATAGCATCCATCATACCCCCAACGCGATCGACTATTTTAAGTTCAACTGACTGGTTCCCGAGCCAAACTCTCCCTTTGGCTGCTTTCTCAGCAGTCTCGGTCGAGATATTTCTGCTTCTGGCGACATAATTAACAAAGCTTTCATAGAACTGGTTGAGTCTTCGATTCATGATGGCTTTTTCGTCAGGAGTCCAAGCCTTGTGCTCAGAATCGATCGCAAAGTAGGGACCCGTTCCAATAAGCTCTTTCTTAAGGTCGATTTTAGAAAAAAGTTTGGCCAAATTAAATTTCCCCAAAAATACCCCGATGGAGCCAGTTAAAGTTAAATTGTTAGCAAAAATAGTATTGGCCGGAGCTGATATGTAATATCCACCACTGGCCGCCACGTCACCCATCGAAACGATAAGTGGTTTTTTGGATTTAGCTTCTGCTATCAGAGAAGCAATCTGTTCACTTGCTAAGACTTCTCCACCCGGACTTGAGACTCTCAAAACGATTGCTTTTGTTCGGTTGTCGCTGACGGCTTTTCTAATAAGAGGTTCTATGCTTTTGGGGGTGACCTGTGATTGGCCGGTTACAGAAAGAAGTCTATTTCTCGACTCCATGATGCCACCGTCAAGCGTAATGATAGCGATACGATTGGGTAGATTTAAGCTCTTGCTAGCAAATGAAGTTGATTGGTCAAAATAGTTTCCACTGGCTTTTTGCGAATTGAAGTCATTAAAACTTCCAATTTTATCGATCAGTTTTTCTCGAAGAGCGTCGGTCGAGCTAAAAACAGCATATTTAAGCAACTTTTCCCATTGGGAATTGGTTATTTTTCTCGTTCTCTGAAAGATACTAAGAAGCCCTTTTTCAATTTGTTTTAATTCGTGCTGAGTAGCTTCTTTGCTTTGTAAAGTGCTTTCTTTTCGAGTAAAGGTTTCCGGAGCCGATTTATACTCTCCTCGGGCGAGAAACTCTCCTTCGATTCCGATTTTATCGAGGGTGCCCTTTGCAAAATACTTTCCTATTCTAGGCCCAAGAAGAGCGATGTCTCCACTGGGTTCTAAATAAATATTCGTTGCTGCCGAGGCGATTAAATATTCTTTGGTTTTAGCAGAGCTCAAAAACACATTTACAGTTTTGCCTTGTTCTCGTGCTTTGAAAAGAACATCAGTGAGCTCTTCCGCTGCACCAAGGCCCAATGGAAAAGATTTTAGTTGGACGTTGATTGTATGGATGATCGGGTTACGACCTGCTTTGCTTATGCTGTCTAAAACCTCTAGCAGTGAGGGTTTACCTTTCACTAGGAAGGAATTTTCACGACCCTCCTCACTTAGAGATTCATCCAACACGATTCGAAGCTCTTCGGACTGATTTAAAACGGTGGCAAAAGGTTTCGCCGCCGTTTGAAATCCTAGGGTGTAGCTAGTGCTGGTGTTTCTAATAGCTGTTTTTGGCGAAGGGTGTACAACTGAGAAAAGAGAGGCCCTATTGAGGTCGAGCTGAAGCCCCACTTGAAAACGATGGTCTTTCTGAAAGCCTGAATTAAAAGACAATCCTCGAATGGGTTCGATCGCTAGGGTAGTTTGATATCCCCAGTTTTTAAAGAATTTATCGGAGGGTGTTTCAACATCAGAAGATAGAGTGAGCCAGGAGAGGGGCCTCATTACGATTGCGAAATTGTAATTGATAGGAGAAGTGATTCCATTGATAGTAGATTGATTTATTTCGGTCACAAGCAAACCTACAGAGACAAACGACGATGGGCGATATTGGAATCCTACGTCCCACGAGAACTTTCCTGATAATGAGCTTATATCTGAGGTGGTTGTTGAGAATCGGGTTCCCCAAAAAAGCTCAGGAGAAATTCCGTAGCTCAAACCCAACTGATATCTCGAGAAGGGTTGGTTATCTTGGGAAAGCCTCTCGTAACCAAATCCGAAATACCCGTATGAGGAACTCAGAGAAAATTCACTCTGATGGTTGAAAGTCGATCCGTAAGTAAAAGAGTTTAATAGTGCTGTTCCATTGAGTTCATTTTCATAAGCTATAGCAGCCGGGTTGATGAACAAACTTCGGGAACCATAAGAGTGAGCCACTGAGGTACCGATCTCGATCCCATCATTCCATGGGTTAGCAAAAAGAGCCGCAGATGAAATAATTATAATTGAACTAAGAAGCTTTTTTACAAGTGTCATGAGTCCATTCCTCGATTTTCTTATGAGTCTCCTGATCTTTTTTTGTAAGTGTCCAACCAGCATAGTACGCAAGTTTAATCTCTCCATTGCAGAGCGGTTTTATTTGAAATGGCGTGAACGGTTTAAGTGTTTGCAAAACTGTTGTTAGATTTTCAGCGTCTAGTTTGTGAAGTTTCGTTTTGTCTTGGTAGGCTGGTAGGCCAACAATAATGTCCTTTCCAGGGGTTTGTTTAATGAGCTCCATCACAAAAAAGAAAGTATTTTTGAAAATTTCACTAAATTCGAAAGAGTCTTTGGCTCCCGAGTCGTAAGCCATTACATCTAGCCCATCAACCCACGCCATCGCTTGAACTCCATCTCGTAAAGTCCAGAAATTACCTTCAAGGGATCTAGGTGACAGCACTGGAACGGCCAATCTCAATTTAATTTTTTCTGGTAAAGTTTCTCGTACACTTTTTAAGAAAGTAGCCAACCAGGGTGTGGCCTCCTTGAGAGGCTCGATGTCGAGTTCGACAGCCGTGAAGCAGGTTTGGGAAAGTAGTTTTTTAAGGCTATTTCCGAGGTTTTTGCCGGCCTCCGGTTTCAAGGTTTCATTTTCGGAAAGTCGATGGGTTACCCAAGCAATGGATGAAATTGCAGTGTCACAGTGACTGGATATTTTAGATTCAGAAATCGTGGGAGCTAAGGCCAGGTCACCTGAATTTGAAAATACCCCAATTTTAAGAATAACAAAGCTCGGAAAAAAGGTGTCTTTAGGGCCTTTAGAAATCTGCTGAGGCTCTTTGTACCAAGCACCCACAGCAAAAAGTTTTAGCCCCACAAGGAGGGTTACACCCCAAACAATTCGGTACATATGTAGTCTCCCTTAAATATGGGCATAGTTATACCCCCGAGACCAGTAGTTGCGAAGAGTTTTAAGTCTTGGTATGAAGTTTATCCTTATGCCAATGGATCCTTTGGAAAAAGATAGGCTTCGCAAAAAAATGGCCACCCAAATGGGGATTTTTTTGGGGGGGGCCCAAACAGTCAGTTGTGTGAGCAGCCATTATTTTGGTGATGCGCAGTTTTGTGAACTGTGTGGTCAAACTCATTCCGATGATATTTTTGTCGTTAAAAATAGGGCAGGAAAAAAGATGAGAGTCGCTTCATCTTGTTTGAGAGAGATGGTACGTTTTCAAGTAACTGATGTTGAGGATTTCTCAAAATGGCTTGCTAAGCTCTCTGAGTTGAAAGTTGATTTTGAGCGTCGAAAAGCCGAAGCCGAAGTTCAGCGGCAAGAAGAGAGAAAAAGATTAGAGAAAAAAGTTATCGTACGAAAGCGTCCTAGCTAATACAATAAGCTCATTGTGAATTCATCCAATCCCAGTATAGAGACTATCGCAATCGGTGATGAGCTTCTTGTAGGAAAAATATCTGACACCAATTCTCAGTTTGTTGCGAAGCAACTTTTTAATTTGGGCTTAAGGCTTCATCGCTCAACTGTAGTAGCCGATGATCTCAATGATATCACCCAAGCTTTACAAGAAAGCTCTGAAAGGTCGCGCGCGATTATAGTTTTCGGTGGGTTAGGTCCGACATCTGATGATAAAACTGCAGAGTGCGTAGCTAAAATTTTAAAGTGTAAAATCGTTGAGCATATACCTAGTAAGGAAAAGCTTTTTAGTTACCTTTCTAAGCGAGGAAGAGAAGTAACTTCAGCAACTTTGAAACAGATTCTCTATCCGGAGGCTACACAAGTCATTATTAATCCCAAAGGCCTTGCTCCCGGCTTTTTTTTCAAAATGGGCGAAGCCACGGCATTTTTTCTTCCTGGGGTTCCCATGGAGATGGAGGCTATGTTTTTAGAGACGGTCATCCCAGAAATTAGAAAACTGTTTCAAGTCTCAAAACTATGGTCTCAAACATGGCGATGCCTAGGAATTCATGAGTCTCAAGTTCAAGAGCTCATGAATCCCATCGAGAAAAAATTACCTCAAGGTTGTTATTTAGGATACCGAACCTTTTTTCCAGAGAATCACTTAACTTTGTATTGGAGAGAAGAGTTCGGCGAGGTGAAGTTTAAAGAATTTCAATCGGAAATTAGAGAAGTTTTAAAAGCTTGGTCATACACTGAAGGAGACAGAGAGCTAGAGCAAGTGGTGGTGGACGAATTGGTACGCCAGAAAAAAACTTTGGCGCTAGCTGAATCTTGCACGGGTGGATTAACTGTGCAGCGTTTGACGCGAATAGCTGGGGCTTCTGAGGTGATATGGGGCGGATTTACGAGCTATCAGTTGGATGCCAAAAACAAGATGTTTGGAATTCAATTTTCGGACCCGAAAGATGCAGTTTCCAAAGATTGTTCAACTGCTTTGGCTCGAGAGGCAAAAAAGAAATCGGGTTGTGACTTGGTAGGATCAGTTACGGGGTACATGGGGCCCGCCGCTTCAGAAACCGATCCGGTGGGCACAGTTTATCTTTCCGTGTTGGGAAAAATGTTAAATGAGAAAAAAATTATTCTACCTACCTCTGACCGTCTTAGAGCTCAGTGGGGCGCTTCAAGTTACCTGCTTCAAATGCTTTTACAGGCTCTCCGACAGAAATAAAAAAGGCATTCTATTTGAGAATGCCTTTTTCCACGAAATTAACTGAACGAAGTAGTTTTACTCTTCGTGACCAGCGTTCCAATTGCTTTCGCTTAACCTGCCCATAGCTCTTCCAGCAGCAAAACCTGCGACGCCAGAAGCGACTACAGGAGCAACTTTAGTTGGAGCTGCTTTTTTAGGAGCTGATTTGCGTTGAGGTTTTTTACGCCCCGCAGCCTTTTT
>DDPO01000178.1:0-2642 GCA_002342225.1 Bdellovibrionaceae bacterium UBA2466
TTACGCCCCGCAGCCTTTTTAGCCGGTTTTCTTTTTGCTGCTTTCTTGGTTGTTTTTTTCTTCGCAGCTTTTTTAGCTGGTTTCTTTTTTGCTGCTTTGCGTTTGGGTTTAGTTGCCTTGCGGGCTTTGGGTTTACGAGCTTTTTTATTTTTCTTAGCCATGGAAATCCTCCTTAAAATTTGGTCCTATATTAAAAATTATTTTTCTAAAATACGCAAAATAAATCGTCTTAGAGGTTCATTTTTTAAGACGCGAAAAGATAAATTAGATTTAAGAAAAAGAGATCGGTCCAGTTTCTCGTTGCCATACTAAAAAAAACAAATTATCCATTGAGAATATCTTAATCGTAGTTAAGCTTTATATTAAGAAATGTAGTTTGGGCTAAGTAGTATAACACTAACCGGTTGGTATGAGGTCATGGGGGGCTTATGGCCAAAGCGGTGAAGTATAAAAGTTCGAAGTCTGCGCCTAAAAACAGTAAACGTATCTCGAAAAATCAGAAGAAAGTTGTATCTCTCACAGGTAAAGCTAAAGCAACTCAAAAAGTTGTTAAAACTATCGCCAAAGGGAAAGTTCCAGCTCAAGGAGCTGCTAAATCCTCGGCTTTAGTAAAGCCACCTGTAAAAACAGAGAAAAAAGAACTTTCTCAAAAGCTAGTCGATACCATTGAGAAAAGGAAGCAAGCCAAAGAGACCAGTGGACAACCACAAGGATCCAAATTCTTTGTGAAGCCACCTGGGCGAAGAGGCCGACGTCCGAAAAACTTAGTGGATTATCAGCCTGAGAATCGAGAAGAAGATGCTTACATCGTTGAATCAGAGCGAGAAAACATCGAGTACGATACCGGTATTCGAGTGACCGAAAGAAAAGAAGAATCCGGTTTCGGGTTAGATCGCTTTGAAGACTTTGATGAAGAGCTAAATTTCGACTGGTAGTTTTTTAGGGCTTTTTGGTGTGGACAATCACATAGACCTCCTCTATAGAGCGGTCGGTTGCTGATTGGACTACATACTCGACATCATCAATAACGGTGGAGTCCCATTTTTTGGGGATCTTTTGCATACGCTTCAGTAAGAAGCCGGCTAGAGTTTGATAGTCGTCATCTTCGGGCAGTGGGATCCCCAATATTTCTTTTAAATCAAAAATTTCAATTCTGGCACTTACGATAAACGAATTTTCACTGATCTGACGGTACAGCTTGGGCGCTTCGTCATATTCATCTTCAATTTCACCGACCACCTCTTCCATCACATCTTCCATCGTAATAAACCCAGTGCAACCTCCATACTCGTCTACGACAATGGCCATGGGTCTCGATTTTAACTCGGATAGGAGCTCATCGAGCGGTTTACTCTCGGGAACAAAAAGTGCTGTCTGCATAGCTGTGTGAACGGGCACTTTCAGGTTTTGAGCCTTGATGCAGTCGAAACCTTGAATAACGCCTACGATACAATCGATTCTTTCTCGATAAACTGGGAGTCTTGAGTGACCTGATTCTGTGAAAAGCTTAACTGCCTCTTCCAGAGTTGAATTCTCCTCGATAGCCACGACGTCAATGAGCGGACGAAGCATCTCTTTGACAGTGATTTTTCCAAACTCTAGGATTCTTTCAATGAGCACGCGTTCTGAGGGCGTCACATCCGAGCCGCGACTGGCAGGAAGAGCCGCTTTAATTTCCTCTCGTGAGAGAAAAAAACCTTTATCCGTGCTCTCACCGACAATTTTTTTAAGAACTTTGGCGTAAAGGGCAAGAGTCTTGGTCAGAGGCGATAAGATCAAACTTGCAAAGTTCAGGGGTCGAGCAATGGTCAACACCATTTTGTCTGCATGAGTTCGAGCAATCATTTTAGGTACAAACTCACCAAAAACTAGAATAATCGGGGTCAGAAAAAACAGATTGATCCATTCAGGTTCGTAACCGAGCTGATTCTTGATAAAAAGGGTTGCGATAGTTGTTGTGCAGCTGATAGCTAAAGTTGTTCCGACGACTGTCGTGGAAAATAACCGTTCAGGTTTGGAGAGAAGTGTTTTAGCCAGAACTGCTCCGGGTAAGTTTTCTTTTGCTTTTCTTAAAAGCTTTGGGCGGTTAGCCGATAGAAAAGCAATTTCACTACTTGAGAAAAAGGCCTCGGCTAGCAGGAACGGAAGAATCAAGCAAATCAAAATTCCTAAAAGGGTAATCATTTGACGGTTCCTTCAGACTTGTTTTGGGTTTGAAAGAGTGCATTCAAAAGATCCTCTAATGTCACAACACCCAAATAATTCCCGTACTCATTTACGACCAAAGCGATATGAATCTTTTTCTGCTTGAACTCTCGAAATAGCCGAGAAATTTTTTTGTGGCTCGAGACAATATAAGGAGGAAACGAAGCTTTTTTCAGAGCGTCTGCATTGACTGATAAGTCGGATTCCAAAAGTAGTTTTAAAAGCTCTTTGGTATAGAGAATTCCCACCACCGCCTGATTGGTTCGAGAAATAACGGGTACTCTAGAAAAAGTTTTCTCGCGAACTTGAGACAAAGTATCGCTGACAGTGCAATCATCGTAGAGGGTGAAAACATTTGTCCAAGGTGTAATAACCGACTGAACAGATCGGTCGCTAAACCTAAACACATTGTAGATCATCTGTTTTTCCTCTTGATC
>DDPO01000178.1:2707-11371 GCA_002342225.1 Bdellovibrionaceae bacterium UBA2466
AAAATTTTCAAGATCTCTCCACTCAAAGTTACAAAAACTTTTCGGAACGGAGTAAATAAAAAGTGGGCCCAACTAGCTGGATATACTAAAATAGAGGCACTCAAGATAGGCAATCTAAACCCGATAACTTTGGGAAGAATTTCGGAGAAGAGTAACAATAAAAGCGTTGATGTAAGCACAGATAAAATACCAGCCACTTTGGGATCGACAGTTGGGAGGTTGCTTTGCATCAATGTGGCTACAAAAGTCCCTATCAGAATATTAACGCATTCGTTGCCGATAATGAGGGTCGACAGCAATCCTTCTGGCTTTTGAACCAGGTTTCGAATAAGTCGATAGAGATTGGGGCGTGTTTTTTTAATAGACTCTAACTGCGGGCGGCTCAAAGAAAAAAGCGAGGCCTCACTGGCGGCGAATATGGCCGCAGTAAGTAACAGAAGGGGAATAAGTACGTAATAAAAATGGATGAACATGAGAGCTGGGTTCCGTGTAATTCATTATTGTATTAGCTATGAAGCTTTCTTGTCAAAAAACGGTAACTTAAGTACTTTTAACCCATGAAAGGGCAGTCTATTTTATTGCATCATCAAACCCATCCGGTTCGGGCCGTTTTTTGGGAGAAGAACTGTCTCAATCTTCTCGATCAGACTGAGTTACCCGCAGAGGAGAGATATATCCAGTTGAATTCCACCGATCAGGTGATTGAGGCTATCAAAAAATTGGTAGTTCGAGGGGCTCCCGCTATTGGTATAGCTGGAGCTTATGGATCCGTAGTTGCGGCTTTAGAAGCGCAGCGAGTAGTTTCCTCAAATCAACAGAGTTATTTCGAGAATAAACTCAAAGCGCTTGAAATGGCGCGTCCTACAGCCGTTAATTTGAGTTGGGCGATCACCAAAATGAGGTCTGTTTTTGAATCCTCAAATAAAACTTTTGATACGGACTTGATTGAGAATCTCTTGGCTGAAGCCGAACGGATTCATAAAGAAGACATAGATTCGAACCTAAAAATGGCAACCCTTGGAGGCCATTTATTGGGGGCCGGAGCTGTTTTAACGATCTGCAATACGGGTAGCTTAGCCACAGGAGGAGTTGGAACCGCATACGGCATGTTGGCTGAAGGTTATAAAATGGGAAAAGTGACTTTGGTTTTTGCTTGTGAAACACGGCCAGTTTTGCAGGGAATTCGGTTGACCGCTTGGGAACTCAATAGAGCTAGAATTCCCTATCGTATTATTTGTGACAATATGGCCGGTACTTTAATGGCTCGTGAGAAAATAACTGCAGTTATAGCTGGAGCCGACCGCATTTCAGCCAATGGCGATGTAGCCAATAAAATTGGAACTTACTCTCTTGCGGTTCTCGCTAAAGCACACAACATTCCGTTTTATGTAGTGGCACCGACCTCGACCTTTGACCTTAATTTGATGAGTGGAGCAGATATCCCGTTGGAGGAACGTGACGCAAGTGAGGTTTTATCAGTTCTTCAAGGTAAAACCCCAAAATTTGATATTCCAGTTTGGAACCCTGCTTTTGATTTGACTCCAAACTCATTAATTTCCGCGATTATTTGTGAAAGAGGAGTGATAAATTCTCCAAATCGAGAGAGAATTGCTGAGACATTGAAAGCTAAGTAGAACATGACTGATATGATTTTAAATTCTGAATCCCCCATAAGCCTGCGAGAGTTTGTCAAAGACAATGAAGTCAAAGTGTGCCGATTTCTTCAGTTTATGCTTATTGGATTTGCAGGGCTAGAGGAAGTCACTCTCGAAGTTTTTCGCAATTTTGGTAGAGCTTTTCAAAAGCAAGAACTCAAAAAAAATAGTGAATGGGAGAAAGCTGGGTTGCGAATTGAGCTATTCGCCATGGCTTGGCAAGCGGTGATCAGAGCTCAAGGCCGAGTCGATTATACGTGGTCCTTTGGGAGGGATACTCGCCCTCTAAAACAGCTTGATATTGATCTTTTATCTGAAGGTGCGATTCAAAGGCCCACAAGGAGAGATTCTGAGATGTACTTATCTCGTCTAGCCCGAGTTGACATCGATTTCAGAGCTCCCATAGTTCTTAGAGATATTCTATTGTTGGATGATGAGGAGGTCATCAGAATTTTAGGTATACGCTGGGGAGTCTATCGACATCGACTTCATCGCGGTCGGCTGGCTTTTAGAGAAAGCTTAAAAGGTAAGCAGAGTCGAGAGGCATAAATGGTTACTACCTGTTTCTTTTGTCAGAATTTGCTTTCAGATTATGTCGAGGGAATTTTACCATCCAATAGACATNNTAAGGGAATTAACAGTTCCCAATCATTCCACTGAATTTTCTGTTCGAATTATAGAAGCCTCTGAATCGGGTAAAAATGTCGCTTCTAGACCGTTAAAGGTTTCTCGTTCAGTTTTGGGATATGCTATTCCGGTTCTTGCGGTGCTCTCAATTTGGGTTCTTGCTTCAAAAATGTTTCCTGCTTTCTCTTTGTTTCAGTCGATGGGAGATGACAAACAACTGGTTCGTTATTTTCCGATGTCGAATGGTGCGATTGAAATTATCGAGGAGCAAGCGGAATGGCTTAACTCTCGTGATATGAAGGGCGGAAGCGTTTGGGAAGAGGGGGGAATTTCCCCGGAAGAGTTTGAGAAGTCATTTCAGAAGAAAAACCCTGTAGGGATAATGCCTGAATGAACATGAGTTGGTTGTTTGGTGAAAGAATTAAATAGGAGCTAATTTTGTGAAGATAGCTATTGGTCAGATTAATCCAAGAGTTGGAGATGTGGCTTGGAACTTGAAATTGATTCTTGACCAAACTCACAAAGCGAAAGGCTCGGGCTGTGAATTGGTGGCTTTTCCTGAGCTTTCTCTTCTCGGATACCCACCTAGGGATCTCTTGGACTTTCCTCAAATTGTTGATGAGAATTTGAGGGCTCTTGAGAATATTAAAGAAGCCTCTTCAAATATTTGTGTTGTCGTGGGTTATGTCGAAAAAAATTCCTCATCCACTGGAAAACCCTTTTTTAATTCAGCTGCTGTTTTTTACAAAGGAAAACAGATTGCAAATTATCGAAAGTGGCTTCTTCCTTATTATAATATTTTCGAGGAAGAGAGATATTTTGAATCAGCTTCAGAAACTGTTTGCTTTAAAATTAACAATAAAAACATTGCACTCAGTATTTGTGAGGACTTGTGGAACGAGCAAGGTTTTGTGACACGACTTTATGATAAAAAGCCCATCGATGCTTTGAGCAATCTAAAGATAGATCTTGTTTTTAATTTATCCGCATCTCCCTTCGAACTCGGTAAAAACAAAACCCGTGAAAAACTTTTTCAACAGGTTTCAAAAAAACTCAAAGCTCCGGTGATATATTGCAACCAAGTTGGAGCCAACGACGAATTGCTTTTTGATGGAAGCAGTTTTGTAATGGGCGAAAATGGAAAAACAGCTCAAGCAAAAGCATTTGAACAGGAATTATTGGTTTGGGATTCCGAAAATTCGAAACCTCAAGTAAACGCTCCCGAGCTGACCGAAGCTCAGAGTCTCCTCGAGGGATTGTCTCTGGGAATTAGAGATTACTTGGATAAAACTCCAGCAGGTTCCATATGTTTGGGCCTCAGTGGAGGTATCGATAGCAGTGTCGTAGCTGCAATTGCCGTCAAAGCTTTGGGACCAAACCGAGTTTTTGGGTTTGCCATGCCATCGAAGTTTAATGCGGCTCAGAGTTTAGAAGATGCTCAAAAGTTGGCCCAGAACTTAGGCATTTCCTTGCGAACCCTTCCAATCGATCGAATTTATGAAGCGGTAAAAAAGGAGCTGGAACCAGTAGTCGGCCATAGTCTTAAAACCCTGACTCTTGAGAACACCCAACCTCGTATCCGTATGACTCTGCTCATGGCCATTGCTAATGAAGAGGGTCACCTACTTCTAAATACAAGTAATAAAAGCGAAATTCTTGCAGGTTATGCCACGCTTTATGGAGATACAGCGGGGGCTTTGTCGGTTCTTGGGGACTTAACAAAACATCAGGTTTATGAACTTGCTAAGATGATCAATGCTAACAAAGAAGTCATTCCTAGGAGAATTCTTGAAAGGGCACCCTCAGCCGAACTTCGAGAAAACCAGACTGACCAGGACACTTTGCCGCCTTACGATATTTTGGATTCATTGGTTGTTGGGCATGTGGAAGGTTTAAAGCCTTTTACGGCGGATGTTTGGCCAAAAATTCCTCCAGAAACCCTCAAAAAAGTGTCCCATTTAAACTCAATAAGCGAGTACAAACGCCGTCAACTACCCCCCGCACTCAGAGTCACTTCTAGGGCCTTTGGCATGGGGCGTCGAATACCCGTGGTTGGCCGAAAACCCACCGAATAAAGACCACTAAAAACCTTGCAAGTATAGGTCGGGAGTCCTATAGTCTTCGGGCACAATTTTTTCTTAGAAAGGACCCAAACATGAAACGTACATACGCATTACTTGCTTTGATTTCAGTAAGCTCCCTGAGCTTTGCAGCCGTGACAGGTTCTGTAGGCTTTTCGGGCGCAGCTCCTAAACCAGAAGCTATTAAAATGAGTGCTGATCCAGCTTGTGCTAAAGCCAACACCACTAAAGTGATGAAAGAAGATGTGGTTGTGAATGCCAATAAAACTCTCGCAAACGTTTTTGTTTACGTAAAAGAGGGAGTTAAAAAAGAGTCGGTTCCAGCTGCTCCTGCTACTCCAGTAAAACTTGACCAATCAGGCTGTCGCTATGTTCCGCACGTAGTGGCTCTACGAGTAGGTCAACCTTTGCAAATCGTTAACAGCGATGCAGTGATGCACAATGTGCATAGCATGTCCAAACAGAGCAATTCTTTCAATATGGGAATGGCTACCAAAGGACAAAGCATCGAGAAGAAACTCACCAAGCCTGAAGTCATGATGAAAGTGAAATGTGATGTTCACGGTTGGATGACCACTTATGTAAATGTGATGGACCATCCCTACTATGCAATTTCTGATACTTCAGGTGCTTTCACTATCGATGGACTTCCAGATGGAGAATACACTTTTGAAGCTGTTCACGAAAAGCTAGGTGCCAAAACTGCCAAGGGTAAAGTGGCTGGTGGCGTAGCTAAAGTCGACTTTGCGTTTTAATTAAACACAAAGTTTTGATTTAACTTTCAGTAGTAAGAGTTGTTTAGATGTTGAGTCCACTCTCTGATAGCGTTGTTGTAAGTCAGAGGGTGGACTTTGTTTTTTATTCAGTCCTTTTGCTTTCAATGGCTTTCTTTTGGGCCGGAGAGGTTTTCTGGTGGCTTAAAAAAATTCGAGGAGCCGGTTCAAAAGAGATAGAAAAAAAACATTTTGAAGCTGCTTGGTCGCTGGTTCCTTTGATGGTGCTTTTGTTTTTGACCTGCGTAAAAACACAAGTTTTCGCTCCTACTAAGCTTAGGCTCAAAGCGATTGATGTTTTTCAATTGCGAAAAGACGAACTTCCAAAAGATTTGAAAAAGAAAAGATTAACCCCAGTTGCGAGGATGTAGTCATGATCACAAATCAAACAAATCCCTGGCTGTCTCTTCTCACAAAAGTCACAGTAGCTATGACTGTGATTTTATTGTCGGCGGGTGCTTTGGTGACGAGCACTGGCTCCGGGCTAGCTGTGCCTGACTGGCCTCTTTCTTACGGTCAGTTTTTTCCTCCGATGATTGGAGGGATTTTGTATGAGCATGGTCACCGATTAATTGCTGGTGCTGTTGCAATGCTTGCTGTGATCCAAGCTATTCTTATTTGGAAGTTTGAACCGCGTACAACAGTTAAAAAACTTGCACTTTTTTCTGTGGTTGTGGTTTTAAGCCAAGCGACTCTGGGAGGTCTTACTGTTTTATTAAGACTTCCTCACTCGGTTTCAGTTTCTCATGCTTGTTTAGCTCAAATATTTTTTTCTACGGTTTGTGTTATCGCTTTAATGATGTCAAAACACTGGCAAGACTTGAAATTGTCTAGAGACGTTGCTTCTGATGCTTTCCTTCAAGCAGCAGTTTTTGTGCTGCCAATCGCTTTCTTCGTTCAGTTATTGTTCGGTGCGACTATGAGGCATACTGGAGCAGGTTTGGCCATTCCAGATTTTCCAAGGAGTTTTGGTTATTGGGTACCTCCCGTGTTTACTCCTTCAATTCTCATCCACTTCTGTCATCGAGTGGGAGCTTTGACGATGGTAGTTCTGGTGGGTGTAGTGGTCACTAGAATCTATCGTAAGCACACTCTAAAACTTGATCTCATTGGTTTTGCTGGATTGCTATCAGCATTTGTAGCTCTTCAAATCATGATGGGGGCTGTGATTATTTGGTTGAGAAAGCCGGTTCCGATTACTTCGGCTCATTTGGTTGTGGGAGCTTGTTGTCTTGCAACTTCCGTAGTGCTTGCAGTTCTCGTTAAACGGCACGCTTTTGAACTTCACCAGTCTGAGCAACTACGAGGAGATTTACAAAAAACTGGAGTGACCGCGCAGTGAATAGAGAGCCTTCTCACTTCTCAGACCTCGTTCAGTTAACCAAGCCTCGGATCTGTGTTCTGGCCCTGCTCATGTCGACATTGGGTTATATGATGGGCATTACCGGTGAGATATCGGGATGGCATTTCTTTTTCACGCTCCTAGGAACTGGATTGGTGGGTGCTTCTTCCTGCATTTTTAATCAAGTTGCTGAACAAGAAGTCGATTCTTTAATGCTAAGAACTCAGAACCGTCCGATTCCTGCTCACAGAATAAGTCCCAGCGAAGCTATCAAAGTGGGAGCCGTGATGGGGGTGTTGGGTGAGATGATATTGTTAGTCGCAGTCAATGCTGTAACTGCTATTTTAGGGGCTGTAACTTTACTCACCTATGTGGGTGTTTATACTCCATCAAAAAAGACAACACCCATGTCTACTCTCATAGGAGCGATCCCAGGAGCCATGCCCCCACTGATGGGCTGGACCGCTAGTTACGGTACGGTTTCAATTCAAGGGATTGTGCTCTTTATGATCCTATTTCTTTGGCAGATACCTCACTTTCTCGCGATAGCTTGGCTCTACAAAGAAGATTACGCTCGAGCTTCCTTGCCTATTTTATCGGTAGTAGATAACAACGGTAGTGCCACATCAAAACAGGTGGTTCTTTATTCCATTGCTCTTCTTCCGTTGACTCTTGTGCCAACCGTTTGGGGTATCACAGGTGTCGTTTACTTGTGGGGTGCTTTGGCTTTGGGACTTGTCTATTTGCTCTGTGGGATTCTGCTTTCGATGTATCAAACTCGGGGATATGCAAGACTCCTTTTCATCGTCTCTATTATCTATCTCCCTGTTTTAGGAAGCTTAATGGTATGGGATCGGATACTTTGATACAGCCAATGATTTCTCTTAAAGATTTATTTTACTCATACCCTGAACAAACTAAACCCGCGCTAAATGGCCTATCTTTAAGAGTTCCAAAAGAATCCATCTTTGGAATTTTGGGACCTAATGGTGGTGGCAAGAGCACCACTTTTAAAATTCTTTCGACTCTTTTTAAACCTGACCAAGGTTCGGTAGAAATTGATGGGGTCGATGTTGTTAAGTCGCCCAGCAAAGTAAGATCTCTTTTAGGGATTGTTTTTCAATCTCCAGCGCTCGATAAAAAATTAACAGTTGAAGAAAATCTTCATCACCAAGGCCACTTGTACGGCATAAAAGGAAAACTCCTCGAGGAAAAAACAGAGTTTCTTTTAAAGCGACTAGGACTGTGGGAAAAGCGAGCGGAAAGAACCGAAAACCTCTCGGGGGGCCAGAAAAGAAGACTTGAGATCACCAAGAGTTTAATTCATCAGCCCAAAATTTTGATTTTGGATGAGCCTACAACAGGGTTAGATCCGCTGGCTAGACGCGAAGTGTGGAATTATTTGAAGTTTCTTCGCGAAACAGAAAAAATTACGATTTTGGTGACAACCCACCTTCTTGAAGAAGCTGAAGACTGTGATGAGATTGCACTCATCGATCAAGGACGAGTGGTGTGTGAAGGTCGCCCTTCTCAACTTCGTCACGAAATGGGGAGCGATCTTGTAAGTATTAGAACTTCGATACCGATTGAACTTAGCGAAAGTATTCAATCAAAGTTTGACCTGTCATCAAGCAGCCTCGGTAATCATTTAAGAGTACAACCCAAAGATTTAGAATCTTTTGTGAGGTTTTTGGTCAAAGAAGCCTCTTCAAAGCTCGACAATTTTACGGTTGGGAAACCAACTCTTGAAGATCTCTTCATTGAAAAGACGGGGCACCCTTTTGGGATAGAGAACACGAATAAGGATTCTGAGGTGACAGCGTGATTGAAGCTCAAGTTTTTACTCTATTACCCGCTCTAAGTTTAGCTCGCCGGGAACTGGTCAGGTTTTATAGACAAAAAGCTCGCATCATAGGGAGTTTAGGAACTCCTTTGGTGCTCTGGGCGCTACTGGGCTCAGGTCTTCAGGCCGCATTTCCTATAGCTCAGGGGTCAGCTGAGTCTATAAATTATTTGAAATATTTTTTTCCGGGAAGTTTGGTCCTCACGGTACTTTTTACTTCAATATTCACCAATATCTCAGTCATAGAAGATCGCAATGAAGGCTTCCTACAAGGAGTTTTAGTTGCGCCTGTCACGAGAACGGGACTGGTTTTAGGAAAAGTGGGTGGGGGTGCTACCATCGC
>DDPO01000089.1 GCA_002342225.1 Bdellovibrionaceae bacterium UBA2466
TGTGATGCCGATTTTTCTCGTTATGTCGAAGGGGCTTCGGCAGTTTTTCATTTGGCAGCAAGAAATTGTTTAGATGATTGTGCGAAAAATCCCGTCGATACAGCTCGTATTAACGTGATGGGTACCGCAAATGTATTGCAAGCGTGTGTCGATTATAAAATTCCTCACGTGATCTATTCTGATACTTCTGCAGAGTATGAGGGGGTAGACAGTTTTCCCTCTCGAACCGATGAAGTAAAACCCATGTCGATTTATGCATGTAGTAAACGTGGTGGCGCTCTGATTGCCGAGGGCTTTAAAAATTACTACGGACTCAATGTTTCGACAGTCCGTTATTTCAATGTTTACGGGCCCGCACAAGATTGGAGACGAGTGATCCCTCCGGTCATGAGTGCTTTCACTATCAAGCTGCTTCAAGGTGAACGCCCCTTTATTTATGGTACCGGCGAAAAGCGCAGAGACTTTATTCATGTCGATGATGTGAATCGATTCCACTTGATGTTGCTGAAAGAGAAATCAATTCAAGGTGGGGTCTACAACTTGGGCTCTGGAAAGGATTATTCAATTTTAGAAATCTTTCAAAAAATTGAGAATGAAATTGGCTCGGGTATTAGGCCCGAATTCAAACCAGAGCTTCCAGGAGAAGCGTATCGAACTCTCGCAGATATTTCTGAAACTTGTAAAACAGGTTGGACCCCCAAAGTCCCTATAGAAGAAGGTATTAAATCTTTTGTGGAGTACACTCGCCAAAGATTAAGCCGTGGCTAAACCGTCTGAACTGTAATCAATTTCAGTGTCTAAAAAGTAGTTAGCTTAAGCTACTGAAACTTAACCCAAAGTCTCAAATAGGTAACCCAAGGGTACAATTTTTTCATCTGTCTAAAATTTTTACACTTTTAAATGGGTTGGTCAAAAAGTGAATGAACTCCTACTTTTGCCTCAAATTGGGGTGAATACTGAAAGTGGCCTAGCGGTTGCACCCTTAGAGAGTAAGAAAGATTATTAATAGCGTCCTAAAAAGCTTGGAGACTTGACTATGCGTAAACTTGTTTTTTTGATGAGCAATTTAGTTTTGGCTCTTCTGATTGGTTGTAGCGGTAACGATCAAGCACCGCCTCCTCAACCTGCTCGACTCAACATGAATAATCCAACAGACCAACAGCAACTTCAGACAATGAATTCTTTAGCACAAGAAGCAAAAGGGTCTTGTTCAGATTCGGGCATGAATAGTTTAGCACCTATTTTACCTGTTATTTTAGCTGGAGCACCAACTCAACAGGGTTTTAATATTCCTATGATACCTCCCATTACAGGGGATTGTTCAAACTCTTTGATTAACTTTATTATGATGTACACCACTATGAAAAATGGTGAGTATGCAAATGATCCTTCTACTCGCCCTTGGTTCGTTTCTCAGTTAGGTGGAATAGTTAACCGAGTTGGAGCAAGACTCGAACAAAGATTAGGTAGACCTCTAAGCATGGAGGAACAACAGAAACTTCTACAAGCTTCTTGGGGATTGGTTCAAAGAGATGTGATCAATTCGCCGCAACTACAACCGCTGAAGCCCGCGGTCTGCTCGGGAACAGTGCAATTCGGACTTTCTTGCTAAACTTATTTCCTAGTGATTTGACGCAGCACAAATCTCTTCGACTTAATAAATACTCAACATACGGCTTTTGTGGTAAATTTTTCTAAATTTACTTCAAGTCTATGAAATATTTTCGCTCTTGTATCAAATGGGTGTTGGGTCTGTCTCTGATATCGGCCTGCAATCTTTACAATCCCTTCAATACAAATACTTCTGACCTCGATAAATTGGAAGAGGCGCAAAAATGCTTGAATGATGAAGATTATATTTGTGCGATCCAACAGTACCAAGAGATCAAAGATACGAATCTGAAAAACCAAAAACTTTGTCAGGCCTATTTAACTAAAGGCGGTTTGAAGTTAGAAGACTTGGTCAACACGCTCAATAAAAATTCGGGAACAGTGCTCTCAAATTTAGCTAAAGAGTTGATGCCTTGGACCCCTTCGAGGTCAGAGGACTTTGATACGGCTCAAACTCATTGCTCTGCTCTCAGTGCGAGTACGGGTTCAGACGCCATATTTTTAAAAACGGTGGGGGCTTTTACTCGGTGTGCTTATCGGATGGCCAAAGCTGATGTCTTAAAAGGCAGTAGTAATTCGAGCTGCAATTTGACGGGTTTAAGCGATGGACTATTAACTTCGTCCGATATTGGTGGTGATGGCGCAGGAGCACTTTCCGGAGCTAATCCCGGTATGTGCAAGACTGATGTTGATACGTGTCGAAGTGACATGGTTCTTCTATCTGAAAGTGAACTTTCTAGCGCAGGCTACACCGATTTGGCAGGAGCTATCGATAAATTACCCTCTGGCATCACCAACAGTTCAACTGATACCGTGAGAGCAGCGCTTCGGGGGACTTTCTAGCCGATGAAAAAATTTTTGATATTTTTCTTTGTGCTGGTTTCTCCAGTTTTCGGGATGAAAGAATATTACTCTTTGAGTCGAAGTTTGCGCGCACTTGGCATGGGCGGAGCTTTTTATGGGCTTTCCAACGATGAATATGCGATGTTTTACAACCCCGCAGGGTTGAGTCTTTACGATAATTCTCCGCAAGCCATGTTGAATATCAGTGGTCAAATCGGAAGCAGAACTCTTTCCGCTTTGAAAACTGTAAAGACATTGTCTTCAAAATCGGTTGCTGAGTCTATCGATGCTTTGGCCGAATATCAGGGGGATCCGATTTATTTAGGAGCCGGTATTTTGCCTTATTTTTTGATGAAACATTTGGCAGTCGGTATTTTATTGCCAGATCTCAAAGCCAGTTATCTGCTCTCAGGTAAAGAGATCGATTCAACTGTAGATTTTACTGCCATTTCTGATGCTGGATTATTAGTAAGTTACGGAAGGTCAGTTCTCAATGAAAATTTGCATGTTGGAATGACAGCAAAAGGGATAGCCAGAGCTGGGGGAAGAACCAGTTTTTCGCTTGGGGATATTGTGAAAGGTGGCAAACTAGCATTAAATCCCAACGATCTCGGTGGAACAGGTTTTGGGATTGATTTTGATATCGGCGCT
Organism: Bdellovibrionaceae bacterium UBA2466; assembly: GCA_002342225.1. Classification (GTDB taxonomy): domain Bacteria; phylum Bdellovibrionota; class FAC87; order UBA2466; family UBA2466; genus UBA2466. Next base: position 3,106 of record DDPO01000089.1, read on the forward strand.
ATCTACGACATACCTTACTTGCCTTTCGGTGAATCTAATCGAGTATCGTTAGTCTTTACCAATTTGTTAGCCACTCAATTTTCGATGGGAAGTAAAAGTACTGGAGAGCCACCGGGTTTGCCAAGGATGGTCTCTTTAGGGTGGCATTCGGTTGTTTCGGGTGGGGATATTGTGGACCGAATTCATCTTCTAGCCGATCTGGCAGAGTTTCAAATCGGGGGAGAGGACGATGTTGAGATAGGGGCTCGGTCGGGCAAGTTTTTAAAGCACTTGAATGTAGGATTTGAAATACCGATTGGAGTTTTAACTCTTCGAGGGGGGCTCCGTCAGGGGTGGATCTCAGGTGGATTTGGACTAAACTTTAAATATGCGAAATTGGATTTTGCGACCTATGGGGAAGAGTTGTCCAGTGGCCCTGGACGGCTTCAAAGTCGTCGATTCGGGGTAACTCTGGCTATGGGCATGGGGGCTCCCAATAAACCATTCCGGTCTTTGGTTAAAGGCAGCAAAGTAAAACCCGGAGAAAAAGAGGTTGAATTTAAGATCGCTCCAAAACCGAAAGAGGAGCCCAAGATCGACCCCGCTTTAGAAATTACTCCGTCAACTGAAAAGAAGAAAGTAGAAGAACCTCTGTCGGAGTACCAAATTGTTACTCCAGAGCCCAAAGAAACTGGGAAAACTCCGGAGAGTAAGCCTAACGCTAAAGCGAAAAAGAAAATAAAGTCTTCAGATAAACTTGAAGAATTAACTGACTAAGAGAAAACAATATGAAAATAAAATACTTCCTTGTTTTGGCAATCTGCACAATCATACAAACTCATCAGGTCATAGCAGCTGATTATGAAAAAGTTGCTGAAAAAAAATTATTCAACGGCGAAGTTCTCACTGAGTATAAGCTACCCAATGGCTTAAAAGTTATTTTGCTCCCGCGACACGAAGCGAAAGTTCTCACTTTTCAGACCTGGTTTGACATTGGCTCTCTCGACGAAAAAATGGATGCAAAGCTTAAGAAAACGGGTCTTGCTCATTTATTTGAACACATGATGTTTCGCGGAACTGACAAATATCCGGATGGGAAGTTCGACGAGCTAACTTCTCGTATGGGAAGTGATAAACAAAATGCAACCACCTACTTTTATCGTACCAATTATTACGAGAGCATTCCTTCGAACCAATTAAAAAAATTGCTTGAACTGGAATCGGACCGAATGGCGAATTTGAAATTGGATGCCGCTCTTTTAGAAAAGGAAAAAGGGGCTGTTGTAGGAGAGCTTCGACGAGCCCTTGATAATCCTGGACGCATAGCTTGGGATGAGCTCAACCGAACAGTCTTTGAAGTGGCTCCTTTCCGTTACACCGTTATCGGCACGGAAGAGGAAATTAAAGGTTTTTCTTTCGAAGAAGCCCAGTATTTCTACAAGACTTTTTATGCACCTAACAATGCAACTATCATCGTAGTGGGCGATACGAATGAAGAAGAGCTCATGAAATGGGTTGTGAAGTACTATGGTGATATGAAGTCACAGGAGATTCCTAGATACAAAATGCCTGAAGAGCCTGCACAAAAAAAAGAGAGAAGAGTTGAAAAAACACATCCTCAAGCGACTTCTGACATACTTTTGGTAGGATATCGAATTCCGCCGGTTAACTCTCCTGACATTGTCTCTCTTTCTTTGCTCAGCACGCATCTGTCGACTGGAATGGAAGCCCGGTTAAGAAAAGCACTTGTAGATTCGGGTATTGCAGTTTCGGCGGGTTGCGGAATTAGTAATGTTCCAGATTATTTGGAGTTCAGCGTCTCATTGTCGGAGAAACACAAAGCTGAAGAGGCGCTGGAAATTATCGACCGGGAAGTGAATTTGGTGAAGTCTCAGACTGTTAAAAAAGATGAGTTTGATCGGGCTTTAAACCAAGAACTCCTCTCGCTCTACAATATGATTGAGGACAACTCTTCAATGGCTAATATGCTGGGGGACTATCTCATGGTGAGTGGAGATTACATGAGAGGATTTGAAATCATTGACCAGTTCAAAAAGTTAAAGCCCGCAGACTTAAAATCTGTTGCAAAAAAATATTTAAACAAAGAATCGCGTTCAATCGTTATTGTAAGGCCACCATCTAAAAAGTCTTCAAGGAGCTAATAGCTATGTTACGTACAACTTTGTTATGTGTCGTTCTAAGTGCCTTTGCTTTTGGAAAATCTAAAGTATCTTTTCGAGCAGCTCCTCCAAGCCAAAATGGAGTTCCTGCGGCACCGATAGTTTTCTATGAAAGAAACCCCTCTGGTCTAACTTCAGACGTCAGCGTGATTGTGATGACTGGAAGCATTGAAGATCCACTCGATAAAGTGGGGCTCAGTAATTTAGTTGCTGAAATGGTTCTTCGTGGAACCCAAAAAATGAGTCGAGAAAAGTTTCAAAGTGAGCTTGAGAGAATTGGCGGGTCTTTGTCTGCTGTGGTGTCGATGGATACGATTCAATTTTCAGGAAGCGTCATTAAAGAAAATAATAAGAAGTTTTTGGCATTGCTTGAAGAAGCTCTTCTCCATCCGGCTTTTAACGAAAAGGACTTTCTTGAGTTAAAGCGAGAGATTTTAAACGATATCGTTCATGTGAAAAATTCCAACGGAAGATTGGGTGGACTTGCCGCTCGAAGAGAAATTTTTAAAGGGACAGCCCTTGAAAAACCGGGCTTTGGTAGTAAATCTACGATCGAGAAAATTTCTTTAGCTGATGTTCAGAGGAGATATAATGACTTCTTTGACCGACCTAAAATTGTTTTTGCGGCCGCTGCCCCTTTTCCTGAATCTGAAATGTTAGACGCTTTTGCTCAGATTTGGAGGCAGTTTCCAGATGGTAGTAAACCCACTAAGAAAATTGTGAATTTAAAAGTTCCAGAAAAACCGGTTTTGATCGTCGTTGATAAGCCCAAAACTTCAACGGGGTCGCTTTTTTTCGCTCAAGCAGGAATTAGTATTCAGGATCCTGAGCGGTACACTTTAAACACCGGTAATTTTTCATTCGGTGGAGAGCCCCTTGTTTCACGTCTCTTCAGAATTGTGCGTGGGGAACTGGGGTGGACTTATGCGATAGGAAGCTCTTACTCTGCACTTGGCGGACTTTCAGGTCAGCAGGGTTTGTATACGATCTCTTCGACACCCAGTGTGGAGTACACTTCGAAAACTATTTTTAAAATTCTTGAGATGTGGAAGTCCTACCTAGATGAAGGGCTCTCCAGCGACGAGCTCGATTTAGCCAAAGATAGTTTGATCAATTCATATCCGTTTGAATTTGAGACGGCTGCGAAAAGAGTCTCACACAAGCTTACGAGTTATCTCTATAACGTACCTATTTTAACACCGGAGGAATTTGCGGAGAAAATAGGGGATATTAGTAATCGAAAACTCAAATCGGCCCTCAAAGAAAAGCAGAAAGCCAATGGTTGGATCATTGCCTTGGTTGCAGACAAGGATGTCGTGGCTAAAGATTTAGAAGAGTATCAAAAAGATCTGCCTAAAGATCAGAGACTCACTATTTCTAAAGTCTACACACCGGATGAACTAGTGAATTAGCCCAAAGCCGATAAGATCTCTTTTTTAAGACCGGGACCACAAGTGATGAAACTTGATTCGTGAATAGTTTGAGTTCCACTAAACCCGAAATACTCACCACCCGCCTCCTTGATTAGACAAGCCAGAGGAGCGATATCCCATAAAGACACGACAGGATCGATCATGGCGTCAATTCCACCTCGCATAACACAAGAGTGCCCGAAGCAGTCGGTATAACCTCTCACAAACTCTGCTTTATCTAAAATACGATGAAGCCCTTTTTTATGTCCTGAAGCTTCGAAGCAATCAACATCTCCAATCGATACAAAAGAGGACTCTAAACTGGTTTTATTTGAGACATGAAGCTGATGACCATTGCAAAATGTTCCTAAACCTTGAGCGGCAGTATAGGTTTCTCGAAGTGCTGGTAATACCATAATACCGAGAATAGGTTCTCCATGTTGGAGTAGTCCTATGAGGGTTCCGAAAAGAGGGATGCCTTTGATAAAACTTTTAGTTCCATCGATGGGGTCGACGGTCCAAACCAGCTCTTGATCTCTTCCTTCTTCTCCAAACTCTTCACCACAGATTCCAAAACCTGGAAAGGCTAAAGCTAATTCGGCGCGGATATTTTCCTCGGTTTTTTTGTCAGCGACAGTCACCGGAGTCATGTTTTCTTTCATTTCGATCAGAATTTTTTGTCGGAAATAGGAAAGAGCGATTTCTCCGGCAGTTTCGGCAATTTCGGTGGCTTTATTTAAAATAGATTCAAGTTCATTCATGGGGAATATTCTAGATACTTCCCCGGTTTTGGCAAGTTAGGCTTTGTCGGGTTGAACCATCTGGCTAGGTTTCAAATAGTACTGATCATAGGTTTTGTGATAACCCGACCAACGAGACGCATTATTCTCAGCAGCCATAAAGGACTGGATACTGTTGATTCTAGAATCCATGTGATCCAACTGATGAAGAAGTTCGGCCTCAAGAGTGTGAGGACGTTTAGGAGAACCGTGCTCAAGTTTTCCATGATGAGAAAGGACGAGATGCTTTAAATGATATTCAAGTTCTTTAGGGAAGTTAGCGATCTCTTGGATTTTACGGTCAATCAAAACCACGCCGATTGCAATGTGGCCAACTAATTTTCCTTCATCCGTATAACCAAATTTACCTTGGTAGTTCAGCTCAAAAATTTTGCCGAAGTCGTGAAAAGCGGCACCAAAAATTAATAAACTTCGATCAATACCGGGGTAGAGCGGGAGAATGGCTTCGATAAGATCACAAAGTTGAAGAGAATGGGTCAAGAGTCCACCGATAAATGCATGATGAATCGTTTTCGCAGCTGGACAAACTTTATAACGAGCCGAGATTTCAGGATCATTTAAAAGTTTAAGACCTAGTTCTTTAATCCACGGGTTCTCTAAAGATTCGAAGTATTGGAGCAGACGTTCAAAGAGGAGTTCGAGGTCTGCACTACCTTTAGGTAAATAGTCTTCTACTTTGGCTTCACTCTGCGGAAGTGGAACCAAGTGATCGATGACAAGTTGATTGCGATTTTGAAAGCAGTGAAGCTTTCCACCGACAGCAACAACGTCCCCTTCAGAAAATGTCGTACTCAACTCTTCAGCATTTTCCCAAACCCTTCCGTCGAGGTCCCCCGTACTATCGGCGAGTAAAATGGCTAAATAGGGCTTTCCATTTTTTGCGTGGAATAGGTCTTTGGATTTGACTAAAAATGAGGTTCTGACAGTCTCTTTAGGTTTTAAATCCTTGATAAATAAGGACTTTTGCAACAAATTCACTTCGATTTCCATCAATTTAAACCGCTTCTACGTTAACAAGTTTTAAGCACTATGGAAGGGATCTATCGTGTTTTGTTGCGCAATGTCAATAGCCACTAAATAGTTGAAGTATGACAGTTTTCACTATAAACATACGGTACAAATTTTTTCTTTTTAAGAAGAAAGGGTTCTATGAAAAAGACACGCATCGGTATTAACGGTTTTGGCCGTATCGGCCGAGTTACTATGAGGCTTCTTGCAGACCGACCTGAATTTGAAGTCGTAGCCATCAATGACCTTACACCGACGGAACAGAACGCCCATCTTCTTAAATATGATTCGGTCCACGGAGTTTGGACCCACAACGTCTCTGCAACCAAAGACACTTTGTCGGTCGACGGAAAAGAGATTCGAGTTTTCAATCGCAAAGATCCCGCAGAGATTCCTTGGAGAGAATTAAACGTCGACGTTGTCATTGAGTCGACTGGAATTTTTACTGGATTTGACGGGGCTTCAAAACACTTAGCTGCAGGTGCTAAGAAAGTGATGATCTCAGCTCCTTGTAAAGATGAAACCAAGATCAAGACTTTGGTCTTTGGAATTAATCATCAAACTTATAACCCGGCCACCGATCACATTGTATCTAATGCTTCTTGCACTACGAACTGTTTAGCCCCTGTTGTTAAAGTGCTGCACGAAAATTTTGGTATCGAGCGTGGATTGATGACGACTATTCACTCCTACACTAATGATCAGCGAATACTTGATCTTGGTCATTCCGATTATCGCAGAATGAGAGCTGGTGCTTTGAACATGATTCCCACAACGACCGGAGCTGCTAAAGCTGTAGGTCTTGTGATTCCCGAGCTGAAAGGAAAACTCACAGGCCTTGCAGTGAGAGTGCCTACTCCCAATGTTTCTCTTGTCGATTTCGTCGCAGATGTGAAAAAACCGACGACTGTTGAGCAAGTCAACGCCGCTTTTGAAGCTGCTGCGAAAACAGGGCCGTTAAAAGGTGTATTGCAAGTAGTGAAAGCTCAACTTGTGTCATCGGACTTCAATGGAACATCTTGGTCATCTTCTATCGATATGGACTCAACCATGGTCGTTGATGGAACAATGGTTAAAGTTCTTTCGTGGTATGACAATGAAACTGGGTTCTCAACTCGCATGTTAGATCTTGCAAGTTACATGACCCAGCAGTCCAACTAATTATCCCCGAGTTTGAATGAAGATCACATACCCCAAACTGACAGAACTTGAGCTAAAAAATAAGCGAGTTTTTATCCGCGTGGATTTTAATGTCCCGTTGAAACAGTCAGGTGAAACTTATGTGGTCTCTGATCCTCGTCGAATTGAAGAGGCTTTGCCGACGATTCGATATGTCATTGAGCAGGGGGGTAAAGTTATTTTGGGGTCTCACTTGGGACGACCCAAAGGGCAGCCAAATCCCAAATATAGCCTAGAGCCTGTTGGAAGTTATCTTAGTAATGCTCTCGGTAAAGATGTTCTTCTGACTGAGGATTGTGTCGGCGATGCTCCACGGGGACTCTCTCATCAGATGAGAGTAGGCGATGTGATGCTTTTGGAGAATTTGAGATTTCATCCCGGGGAAGAAGAAAATTCACCTGAGTTTGTAGCCAGACTTGCAGAGCTATGTGATGTTTATGTGAGCGATGCTTTTGGCACTCTCCACAGAGCCCATGCATCCACTGAAGGTCTTCCGAGAGTAATTAAACACCGAGCTATCGGGTTGTTGGTTGAAAAAGAACTTAAATTTTTATCTCCTTTAAGAGAAAATCCAAAACGTCCTTTTGTCCTCATGATGGGGGGCTCTAAAGTTTCTGATAAGATCGGTATTCTCGATTTCTTTTTGTCTCGAGTGGATACTGTCGTTATCGGCGGTGCAATGGCCTATTCCTTTTTAAATGCTAAGGGGTTTAAAGTTGGAAAGAGTCTTTGCGAAGAAAAGCAAGTTCAGCTTGCGCGAAAAATTATTAAAGGGGCCGATGCTAGAAATGTTCGCCTCATTCTTCCTGAAGATCATGTCGTAAGCTTAGCTTTTGGTGATACTCAGAATGTTTCAGTTACTCAAGGCATCGATATTCCAGATGACAAATTGGGATTAGATATTGGACCTAAAACTATTTCTAAAATCGGAGCAGCTCTTCAAAATGCCGAAACCGTTTTTTGGAATGGCCCTATGGGTGTTTTCGAAGAACCCGTTTTTGCAAAGGGAACTTTCGAAGTCGCAAAATTAGTTGCTCAGAGTAAAGCGGTGAAACTGGTTGGGGGAGGAGATTCGGCTGCTGCAATTATGCAAGCGGGCTTAGAATCCTCGTTTGATTTTATCAGCACGGGTGGTGGAGCCACTCTTGAATACCTTGAAGGAAAAAGCTTACCAGGGCTCAAGGTTTTAGAGATTGTGCAGAAGCCTCAAATTTAGGACCCATAGATGATGGAACAGCGAAAACCACTTTTTATTGCAAACTGGAAAATGAATAAGTTAGCTCAAGAAGTGGGTGCTTTTGTTCCTAAGTTTAATGAATTGACGAACATTTTCAGTTCAAAATGTGAAATGGTTTTAGCTCCTGTCTCGGTTTATCTTCCAAAATTGGTGGAGCTCACAGCTTCGACTCCAATTCAAGTTGCTGCACAAAACTGTGGAGCTTCTAAATCGGGTGCTTTTACTGGGGAAGTTTCTCCCGTCATGTTGAAAGAGCTAGGGGTTCATTGGGTGATCTTAGGTCATTCGGAAAGACGGCACGTTTTTAAAGAGGATGATGCTTTGGTAAATGCGCGTCTTAAAGCTGCTTTGGAAGAGGGTTTAATTCCCGTGTTTTGCGTGGGAGAGAAACTCGAGGAGAGAAAGTCGGGTGAGACTTTCAGTGTGATTGAACGCCAGCTCAAAGGACTAAAAGATATTTCCGAGAATAATCTCAAGGGTTTAACCATCGCTTACGAGCCTGTCTGGGCTATTGGGACGGGTGAAAATGCAACTCCGGCGCAGGCCCAAGAAGTTCATGCTTTTATTCGACAATGGCTTGCCAAGAATATTTCATCAACCTTTGCGAACAGAACAAGAATTCTGTATGGTGGAAGTGTCAAAGCCGACAACTCCGCCCAGTTAATGGCGATGGGAGATGTGGATGGTCTTTTAGTCGGGGGGGCGAGTTTGGATCCGCTTTCCTTTGGAGACATTGTTAAAAGAGGTTTGAACAGTTAAGGAGACGAACGGTGACGTTATTAGTTATTCTACATATTGCGATTTGTGTGTTTTTAGTTTTTGTCATTTTATTGCAACCAGGAAAAGCCGATGGTGGTGTTACTTTTGGTGGAAGCTCAAGCCAAAGTATTTTTGGTAGCAAAGGGGCAGGTAACTTTTTAACAAAGACCACTTCGGTCTGTGCCATTTTATTTTTGGTTACAAGTTTCTTTTTGACTAGGTCAAGAAGCTTGAATGTCACAAAGAGTGTGATAGGTAGTGAACCAGTTTCTGAAGCGCCTCAGACTCCTAAAGCTGAAGGTGCTAAAGAAGGGGCTCCAGTCGAAAGTAAGACTCAGCCCACGACTCCTTCTCAACCAACGAAGAAGTAGTTTCTTTGAAAATTTCATGTGCGACGGTGGTGGAATGGCAGACACGCATGTTTGAGGTGCATGTGCCGCGAGGCGTGGGGGTTCAAGTCCCCCCCGTCGCACCAAAATTTAAAATTTCCAAGATTGAACTTATCGAGGGCGCCTAGCTCAGCTGGTTAGAGCGCTGCCTTCACACGGCAGAGGTCACAGGTTCGAGTCCTGTGGCGCCCACCATCCGAAAGCCCTGTCTGTATTGAGTTTCCAGCTTTTTGATGTTTCTAGATTTAGTTAACATGATTGTTGTTGGTGCCATTAGGTGCCATTACTCCTTTCCATTCTACTAGTTTTAAGGGAAGGGGAGAGGTCCTACTCATTTCTCTTCTTAGGTGTTCGTTGTCCGATTGTAGATAGATTTGAGTGGTTCTTATGTTGGCGTGTCCGGCAATCTGCCTGACTGTATCCAAACTGACCCCTGCTCGATGTCGTAAAGTTAGTGAGGTATGTCGAAGGATATGAACGGCACCACTTTCTAAACCCACAGTTCGTTTGACTAGTTTTTTAGCTTCTCTGGTAAGTCGGTCTGACCGAATTTTCTCACCTCGATCATCTAAAAAGACAAAGTCATTGGGTTTAGCTTTAAAAGCCCTCTTGCCAGAAGGGTTAAGTCATTGATCTTAGGGTTAATGTTATCTCGTATACTGAACACCCCCGCCTCGACCTTATGGTTTGAAACCGCACAACACAGCTTTAAAGAAGTTCAACCCTGAGCTGTCCACGGTATCTGCCGTTATCCGAGCCTTAGCAGCGTGATCAGGGTGCGTTTGTTTGCCAATATTAAATCAGACTTCCAAATGAAAGTAACTTGATCCCAAGCCTTTTAGGCTCTCGCTTAATCGACGCCCTACAAACTCCACCATGTGTTAAACTACAAAGTAATGGAATTAATAGCCACCCACTCTTTTAGATATATCAATGGATAACTTTCAAGAATCAAAACCACCCGTAATCTCAACAGAAACTGATCGAGAAGAGATCCCCTCTGTTCAATCATCCACAAAGCTCCAAGTTGCAGTTTTAATGGCGTGCCATAACCGAAAGAACCTGACTCTGCGTTGCTTAGATTCTTTGCGAAATCAAGAATTACCTAAAAGCGTTTCTCTACGAGTTGTACTTGTAGACGACGGTTCGACAGATGGTACGAAAGCTGTGATCAAGGAGAAATTTCCCGAAGTCGAAGTGATCGATGGAGATGGTTCTTTGTATTGGTCGCGAGGGATGTTAAAGGCTTGGGAGCATTCGATCCCGTCTCATTTTTATCTTTGGCTCAATGACGACATTCAATTGCAACCGAATGCCATCGCCGCTCTCCTCGAAACATATTACGAGATGGGGCAAGAAGATGCGATTGTGACGGGAAGTATTTCAGTTGGAAACAACCCCAAACCGCATTACGGAGGTCGACTGTTTCATAAGTTGACTTTTACGTTTCAACCTATGGAAGCACCTTCTAAACCTGTAGGCTGTCATACCATGACTGGAAACTTTGTGCTCGTCTCGGAGAGTTGTAGAAAAAGCATAGGGCTTCTCGATCCGTTCTATGTGCATGGGTTTGCTGATTATGATTATGGACTTCGCGCTAGTAAGAAGGGAATTTCCATTTGGCTTGCTCCCGGTGTTCACGGGGTTTGTGAGGACAATTCGTTTCAGGGAAGCTATCGAGATACTTCTTTACCTTTAAAAGAACGCTGGCGCTTATTGATGGGTCCTAAGGGATTGCCACCCAGAATGCTTTGGAAATTCGTCCGAGATCATGCTTCACACTCAAAAATTATTTTTTGGTTGGCTCCGTACGTAAAATCTTTAATGGGAATCAGAGGGCGCACCATTTAACCTGATGTAGTATTGTGATTTTCAATTTGTTTCCCAAAAGGGCAGGGTAGCCATTTCAGAGCCCCTTTTTTTCCTAATAACTGGTTCAATAATTGTTGGATATGCATTAAGAACCAAAGCAAAAAGTATGGAAAATACCATCGTGCTTTGTGCGATTTTCGAGAAATGGAGGAAAAAAGAATAGAAGGACGAATATCCCTTTTGTCATTTCGATTATTTCCATCAATAGTACTTGGTACCTCAAGAAGATTTACATATTTTCCACGAATAAAAAAATTTCTCGAGCCATGATGGCGTGGCAATCCATAAAAATGGTCTGCTGGGAGATAATAGTGCATTTCATTTAAAACTTTTTGCGCTGCAATTCGATCTAAAAATATCGTATAAGTCCCTCGGCTTGCACCAATATTTCTCTCCAAAACAATATCTTGGTCTATCGATTTGTTACAAAAAATAAGAGGTATTTCGAATCCACTTTCAAAAGGAGATAAGATAAAGTCATTTTTTAAATAAGTTGCGATTTTATTTAAAATTTTCAGAAGTTCTTGGTGGATTGAAATATCATCTTCTAAAATGAGCGCGTAATTAAATTTTGATTTCAAAAAAAGGCGAAGAATTTTTCTGTGACCGAATAAACAGGCGAGCTCGCTGGGAAGAAACCACTTTCTATCAGGTGAAGTATGAACTTTCTGAAAGATTTTTCTTGAGCACTTTGCTCCGGAATAACCTTTGATTCGTTGAATTGTGAGTTGAGAGTTTTGAGTTTTCAAGGATTCTACTAGAGAATCAGCACTCCTAGAAATCTGAGGATGTTCCAAAATGAAACATGTAAACTGGGTTTGAAAATCTATTTCATGAAATTTGAGGTTCGCCACTGCTGGCCCCCTTCTTTCGACTCAGAAATAATCGTACCAGGACCTCTAAGAAGTCGTTTTTTTAGCTCTGTGTCTGCGTGAGGGAGAATTTTAGTAAGATCAAAATCGGCTTTAAAACTCATGTATCCAGGGACAAAGTTATACATCAGATGAATTCGTTCATGACCTTGAGACATTGCTTTAGTTCCATGAACCAGCGACTCTGGAAACACCACCACATCGCCCGGCTCTAACTCGGGCGTAACTATCAGAGGGTGATCATAGCCCTTAGTAATTGATTTAACGATCTCTGCTGTATTTAACTGGACACTTAACTTATGAGAGCCGGGGATAAGAATAAAGCCACCTTTCTGTGGGCCCCCACCCCCTTTGAGTACAATTGCAACTTGAATTGTTCCACAATGAACTTTTCCGCCTGTCGTGAAGTACTGGTTATAGTAAAAGCAGGTCCCTTGACCAGCTCTTTCTCCTCCATGCAGGTTTGTGTGGTAGCTGCCTAAGTCCCTCAGGCCAAATGCATGATCAAGTCGAAAGTCATTACCCTGCAATGTTGTAAGCAATTTCATAATTGGAGGGCGACATATGACATCAAGAAATAAAGGGTGTTGATGCAAGAAATAAAATTTCCCCTCTCGACTTTTACTTAATTCAGGCTGAATAAAGTCTTGATCAGTAGTTCGATTCTCCAATACCTCAGACATGATTTGTATTTGTTCATCTGTAATTAGTTTTTTGAAGATGCAGAAACCAAGAGCATCGATTGAAAGCATTGCGTCATCCCATTCTTGAAGGGCTGATGGCTCATTCTTGTTTCCAGAGGTGCCTGAAATCAATCGCCGTATTTTACCCAGTGCTTTCCACATGGTTTAATAATAACTTGGAACGTCAGATTCTGATAACTAAAATAAGCTTGTGAAATGGACTACTGATTGAAGTTTCTCACCCAATGAACCGGATGAAATTAAAACTTTTTAGAAGTGCCTTTTTGCCTTTGCTTCTATCAGCGATTCTACTTTTGCCCGCACAGAGCTTTGCGAAGGAGTCGATTTATCATTTTGATTTTAAAAAGGGTGCTTATTTCGGAGAAATGTACCACGTGGCACTGGCTCTTTTAGCTGATAAAGAGGCCTATGTTTATTTGCCCTTCCTTAGTGAATTCAAGGAAGTTCCCTCCGATGAACAATTAAAAAACCTCGAAGCGATTCCTGAGGCTAGACAAGCACTCAATATTTACGGATTTTTTAAGCAGATCGGACTTACAACGAGAATTATTCGAGGAAATACCCTAATTCCAAGGACCGGTTATAAGGTTTTAGGACTTATCGGGAAAACTAAGCCGGATGGCTCTGGAAAATTTTTTGCACCCGTTGTGAGCCCTCTGGCTGACAGTACACAGGCATTTGAGAGGTTTGTTTACGGTGATCCCGATGAAACTCTTAAAAAAGCAGTTCTGCTTTTTAATCGGTCGGGAACGGACCCCCCAAATGAAGTAAAGCAATTTGCTCAGGAAGAAATACTAAACAAGCGTACAGACTCAAAACCCCTCCTAGCCATTTGGAATCGACAAGATCCTTCGTATCAAACGGAAAGGAATATGTCGCAAGAGACGCTGAGAACGTTATTGAGCGAATCTATTCTAAGAGGTTATCTACCTATGATCTTGGGCCCACCTGTAGATCCTTCATGGAAAGACGTCCACCATTTAATTAAAGATGGAAAAGTTTTGAATATGACCGAGCTCTGGAAAAAACAATTATTCGATGACTGGAATACTCAAGTCACTCGTCAGCTTGATCTTTTTCGAGAGTTGAAACAACACGGTCATCTAGTTGGGCAAATCGGCATGAAAGGAGGGGCGCTCGATGGTCCCGCATTAGCCGCAGGGTTGCCAACGATAGAGCTTGTTATACCTGAGGATACGATTAATAACGGCTCAAAATCGAGGCGAATTTTAAGGTTCGCAAATGCCATTGGAAACATGACTGTACTCGAAGTTGATAGGGCAGGGTCGGTGAGAAATCCTTACAACGGAACCCCGGTTGATTGGCTGAAATTAATCACGGACTCGCAAAGTCTAAGAAGAAGTTGTAAACTTCTTTACGAACACTTGGGTTTAAGAATTAAGAACACAAAATAAATTTTGAGAATTATGAAAAAACTAATCCTTCTATCGATGTTTTACTCCTCTATTTCAGGTTTTTCTGTAGACAAATCTCCTCTAGAAAAGCTCGAAAATGATTTTCAAGAAGTGGCAAAAGAGAAAATAGAAGATGCTAAAGATTCATTGGAGCGAGTTGGAGATGAAGCAAGAGATTTGCTTAAAAAAGGTCTTAATGAAGTAGCGGATGGTTTAAACGATCTTGAGAGAAAAGTTCGAAAGATGGCCAATGAAAAATAAGTTTAAAATTTAAGATGTGTTTCTGTTTTGAAGCAATGCGGTATCTTTCTTGTTTTAAGTAGTATAAAATTAGAGCTTCAATTCTTAAACTAAACAATCAGGAGAATCTACAATGTTACTTTCAACCAAGAGAAATCTGGTTCTCGCGGGCCTATTCTTTGTTTCCGTAGGGTTTGTGGGATGCAACAGTAAACAAACTATTCGAGCTAAAGTGAGTGTCATGCGTGCTGAAGGCGGCAAATTTCTTGCTGTCTCTTCAAGCGCCACAGAGGCTTTAGCATACGACGGTGCGAAAGCCCGTGCTGAAGAGCAGTGTTTCAAAGATGGAAAAGACTTCGTAGTTGTTAACGAAGAGTCAAAATATCAAGGTGCAGACCAAACTACTAAAGGTATCGCTAGCACGGTATCTACGCTATTTGGAAAAGGCTCTGACAATAACTCCATCGACGATTATAAAGTTAAAGTAACTTTTAAATGCGAAGGCAAATACACTGGAAAAGGTGCTCCATTTCCAGAAACTCTCGATTTGTCTGTCCGCTCTACAACATTCTAATAAAACTTATCTCATTCGAAAGGGTCGCGACGAAGCTCGCGGCCCTTTGTTTATCAACAAGTCCACCCACCATCGATGGTTAATGTTTGCCCCGTCATGTAAGAAGCTCCCTCTGAACAGAGCCAAACAACAGCACTCGCGATTTCATCTGGCTCACCAAATCGACTTAAAGGTATAGCTTGCAATAAATCCGCACGTAGCTCTGGATTTTTCCCAATGTATCTATCGATCATTGGGGTCTGTATCACCCCCGGACAAATGGCATTCACACGAATATTTGATTTTGCAAATTCTAAAGCAGCTGTTCTAGTGAGGCCAATGACTCCGTGTTTCGAGGCAACATAAGAGCCCATGTCTTGAAATCCGATTTGTCCTGCGATTGAAGCGCAATTCACAATTGTGCCGTGACCCTGTTTTAGCATCTGTCGAAGTTCGTTTTTCATACAAAGCCAAACCCCTTTGAGATTTATTCCTAAAACATGGTCCCAATTTTCTTCGGTCGAGTCTGTAATGTTAGCTTGGCGACCTTCAACCCCCGCATTATTAAACGCGATGTCGATTTTTCCGAACGTTTTGACAGTCTCGTTAATAGCTTTTTCTACTTCTTCGGTTTGTGAGACATTGCACTGAATAAAAAGCCCCTCACTTTGAACTTGATGGATTTTTGCTAGAGTCTCTTTGCCTTTTTCAGCATCGGTATCTATACAAACAACATTTCCCCCAAGTCGAGCAAAAGCGATGGCTGTTGCTTGCCCAATACCCGAAGAGGCTCCTGTGATGAAGCAAACTTTATTTCTAAAATTAAAGTGAAATCGATCTATCATGTGAATTTGGGCAAGCAATTTTAAGGCCCAATGGCTGGTTTTAAAAAAAGTTGAATTCAGCAGAACTAAAACTTAGGATACCGTTCAATGAAATTTTCAATGATCTACGGAACAGCTTGGAAAAAAGAGCAAACTGAGTCGTTAGTCAATTTGGCTTTGGAAAAAGGTTTTGTTGCTATTGATACTGCTAACCAGCCTAAGCACTATAACGAACCTGCCGTGGGGCAATCGGTTGGAAAATGGCTGCAACTAGGTCACTCAAGAGAAAAACTATTTATTCAGACGAAGTTCACTCCTGTGGACGGACAGGATCACCGCACTCCTTATAATCGCAATTCCTCAATCACTGAACAAGTTAAACAGTCGATTGAAAGTTCGCTCCAGAATTTAAATGTGGATTACGTAGACTCTTATCTTTTGCATGGCCCCTATAATCATCCGAGACTTGGAGATGAAGATTGGGAAGTATGGTCTGCAATCGAGCAGGTGTATAAGAACGGACAAACAAAACAAATCGGAATAAGTAATGTGAGTCATTCTCAACTAGCGCAGCTTATCGAGAGGGCAACGGTTAAACCCACTGTTGTGCAAAATCGATGTTTTGCTCAGACAGGATGGGATTTTCATGTGAGAAAATTGTGCGCTGAGCATGGGATCATGTATCAAGGTTTTTCGCTGCTGACAGCGAATCCGTTCGTGATGGAATTTGCTGAAGTTTCGGAGATGGCTAAAAACTACCAAGCTACTCCTGCACAAATTGTTTTTGCTTTTTCTAGAGAGCTTGGAATGATGCCACTGACGGGAACTACAAATCCCGAGCACATGAGCCAAGACCTGAAATCTAGTGAACTCACATTAACTTCTTCAGAAGTTGAGTTTATTTTAAAGTGCGCTTTAAATCTTTAAGGCTTTTTAAAAAGTAACAATTATTGTCACTTTATTCTGACTACCGTCCAACAGATTTCCGTCTGACCAGAGTTAGGTCTGTTCAATTCTGACTCAGATGAAGTTGGTACGTTGATTGCTCTTTGCCCGTGAGCAGTGTTTCTGGAAGAGACTCCCTGTGAGTTTCAATCCCAGACCGATTTTATTGACCTTGTGGGGGTAGTGACGTGGTTGTTTTAAGAAGTCAGGCTTTCAAAGCTTTAATGTTGTTAACTTTAGCTCTAGGAGCAGTCCTTCCGAGTCCTGCCGAAGCGGGCGGAAGCCATGGTTGGGCTCCGGTTCGTAGATGCGCGAGACCCTGTGCTCGAAGATATGTAAGGCCTTGTCGAAAGAGATGCGTTCGAAGAGTGCGTTGTTACACAGTGACTCGTGTCAGATGTCGTGCTCGTTGTAGGCGCGTTTGCTAGTTAAGTATCNNCCTTGCTGTTTTTTAAAGTTCAAACAATCTTTATTCAAGAGTATTGACTCGAAGTGTTAAAAGCACTAATTTGCGCTCACTTTTAGGAGGGCGTTTGTGTCAATACCGCTCTGGGCCCAGTCCCTGACTCTCATTCTTTTGGCTTCACTTTTTTCGGGTAAACCTACTTTTGGAAACAATCTCAATCAAGAGGTTCTAGAGTTTCCTATCGACTACAATGTGCCGATTTATCTTCGAGATTTTTCATCCCGAAGGGATGTTCACTTTCGAACCACTTCTTACGGAAATACAAAATTACGCGTTCTAGTGAATGAAACCGATTCAGAGGAGAAATCTCAGATTTTTCTTCAAAACGACGATCTAGCCGGTAACGGCGGTGCTACTACGGTAAGTCCTGTTTCCATCAACGCTGACGGTCAGTTTGTTTACGAAGTTACTTTAAAAGGTAAAGGTGTGTATCATCTCATTCCCTCTAAAACTCAAAAGAGATGGGAAGTGCGTTGCCTAGCCCAATGTGGCCGCAAAGAAGTGACTTTGGGGGACGTGGTTAAAAAGCTAAATAGAAGCGAGCTGAATTATTTTTCAGATAAGATAAGTCACTACTTAAGAATCAAGCTTCCTCAAAATGAAATGTCCCGTAGTTTGATAAAGCGCCTAGTGGGCCTTATTGCAAATCAGGAAGAGGGGCCACTTTCGAGGTTCCCAACCCTGCCACCTATTTTTAGAGTCAGCGAACATAGAAACTTAATCACTCTCGCACTTAAAGGGCGAGAAGGAGTTATTGAAACAGAACTTCCTGGCTCGTGGAGCGAGGTCGTGAAATATTTTGAAGTTACTGGTCGACCTCAGCCAGAACCTATCAGCCCTGAGACACCTAACATCGGCTATGGTCATTTTATTTCTCAAAGTATTCCTCTTTCTATGGTCGCTCAAAATTATGCTCTTTCGAGAGTAATGACAAAACTTGCCGAGCAAAAGGGATACGAAGTTAAGTTCCCAAATATTGAAGGTAAAACTACTCTTGTGAAATCGCTCGAAGATTTTATTCAGGTTTTATGGAGAACCGGCCATCACATTCAACTCCGTGATGAGCGTACATTTGCAAACTTTTTATCTTTTACCTATGGGGAAAAGTATATCCGTTGGCCTGTTTGGTTCAAGACTCAAGTATTAGATTCTCAAAAAGAAGAATTGTTTTTTCCTTCGCCTCACTCCCAATTCGTCTGGCAAATCACGGGGCCTACAGTCAATGCTCGAGTAAATTTCTTCTTAGGGATCAATGGAGTTGCTTTTTTTCCGAAGTTTGATGAAGAGAGACCTCAGTGGACTGGATTCAAAAGTAAGTTTCAAATCTTTGATGAATCTAGGAAGGACCGCGACCTAATTTTAAAAGCCACAATTATTGCAGGAAAGTATTTGAGAAGAATTCGGCACGAATCTGAGCAGTATGCGAAAGACTATCCTTCCGACGGATACGGATTTACTGGTATTTGCAATGATTCTTCGGCTGTTATTGAGAGAGCTATATCTCAGACCACTACTTTTTTTCCTCTTTTTAGAGCTCCAAAGCTTAACGAAGAGTCTCGAGTTCGAGACGGTTTAGACGATATCTTTAACGAACTCCCCAGAGATATCATTCCTCTCAATGAGCAAAGTTTAAACCCCGAAAGTGAAAAACTGTTTTACCGAAGAATGATCGATATGGTTAGTTTGCCTTATGATCCGAATATGATTTGGGATGAGAAGTTTTTTGAACAGCTTAATGATCTAAAAGCAATGGCCTATTAAATCCGCGATTGATTGTAAGCTTGATAGACAATTTCGAGAGCTTTGAAGCCATCTTCAAGATTACTTATTTCGGCCTCTTTCCCTTCGATTGAATCAACGAAACTTTTCCACTCAAGATTCCACGATTGGTCTTCTTCAGGAAAGTTATAACTCGTAAACTCCGGTACTCCCATTTCAGGTTTGACTCGGTAATATCGCAGTTCCTCAGTGCCGTAACTTCGACCTAGTCCCCATATTTGAAGCTTCCCTTTTTTTCCAAAAACTTCAAAATCGAAAATGTTTTTCCACTCGGTGCAGCTTGCGTGTAGATGGGCGTATCGTTTTTGATCGGGTGACTTCAGTAGCAAAAAGCCGTTGTCCTCAACCGGCATGTTCCAGAAAAAAGTATGAACTCGCCCTACTTCGAGGTCAAACTCCCCCCCCATCCATCGGCAGAGATCGATGAGGTGAACTCCTTGGTCGAGTAGTTCTCCACCTCCTGATATTTCAGGGTTTGCACGCCATTCTTGATCGTAACCTATTCTTCCGCCATGGCCGTATCGAGCTCTAAAATACATGAGTTCTCCGACAGCACCTTCTTCAATCATAGCTTTTGCTTTGAGCATGGCAGGGTGAAACCGGTGGTTAAAACCTACTTTAGCTGTGCATTGAGTTTGTTTTGCAAGTTCACAGAGCTCTTTGAGTTCTTGCGGATTTCTTCCCCCTGGTTTTTCGATCAAAATATGTTTTTTGTTTTTTAGAGCCGCTGCCGCGCAAATGGGGATGGCATTGTTAGATGTGGCAATAACGACAACATCGATATCGTTGCGTTCTACTAAGCTCTCCCAATGTGTTTCAACATCGGCCCCATAACTTGATGCCAACTCTTTTGCCCGTTGGGGGACAACATCTGCTACTGCTTGAAGTTTGTCTTGAGGCCGCAGAGCTTTCGCTCTTTTATTTCCTATGAGGCCAGCCCCGATAATTCCAACTCGGTACATAGAAAAAGTTATTTAACCGATTCCCATTTGGTAACGGTCTTTTTAAGTGCAGGATGGCTTACTAAAAGATGCCAAACGACTGCGCAGAAACCTTCCGTATGAGGAGTGATTCTTTCGCTAGAAACGGAAGGAATCACAACGCAAGCTTCGGAAACAGTTTTGGTAAAGCCACCATCTTTACCGACGATTCCAAAAATAGCTGCTCCGACCTCTTTTGAGAGTTCCAAGGCTTTAACTAGGTTCACAGAAACATTTTTCTCTCTGTTGCCACCACCGACCGAAAATATAAGAACTGCATCGTTACGGTTGATTCTCGATACTTTCAACCATTCCGAGAAAGAAGTGTCCCAACCTTCATCGTTCACTCGAGCAGTGAGTTCAGATACGTTGTCAGTAGGCGCATATGATTCAAAACCACAGATTTTTCTAAAATCATTAACAGCATGGCCTGCATGTCCTGCCGATCCACCCACTCCAAGGATAAAAAGACGACCACCGTTGTCTCGGACTCTACCCAACCCCTTTGCGACAGATTCGATCGAGTGAGTATCTAGATCTTTTAAAAGAGAAACACTCTCTTGAATGTAATTTTCAGTGAAATTCATCATAGCGAGTATCCTGCACTTTCAGCATCGGTTTTAAACATTCGAACTGTTTCAAGACTTAGCTGAGTCAAATCTTTATTAAACATCGACATCTTTTTGATGAGGTCGTTTGTGGCTGTAATAATGTGACAACCCATTTGATCCGCTTGAACAATATTAAGAGCTTCGCGAGAGCTAGCCCAGAGAAGTTCGATGTTTTTATCAGAGCTTTCACAAATTTCTAAAGCAGCTTGCATCAGTGGCAGAGGGTCGCGACCCGTGTCAGCTATTCGTCCGGCAAATACAGAAAGTATTGAAGGAGCTCCTCCTTTCAAGGCCTGACAGGCTCCCCATGACTGCTCAAGGGTTAAAACCGCTGTGACATTGAGTTTCACTCCTGAGTGACTTAAGTCTTTGATAAGAGGTAGAGAAGATTCGCCTTCAGAGTTTGTAATGGGAATCTTCACGTAAACATTTTCACCCCAACTTGCTATTTCAAGAGCTTGTCGTTTCATTTCGTTGAAATTATCAGCAAATACTTCAAACGAGATGGGTTTTACTTTAATTTCTGAAAGAATTTCTTTACAAAAAGAGACATAGTCTGTGATTCCAGACTTTTTCATGAGAGTTGGGTTGGTAGTAAGACCTTTGACGAGAGGGTTTTGATTCATCTCCAGCATCGCTTTTTTATCAGCTCCGTCTGAAAATATTTTTACTTTGCCGTTAAAAGGTGAATTTGTTGCCATAGTACCCCCAAAATTCTTTAAGTTGAGCCTCGCACAATATAGTCCTTTTGTTGTGATGGGAAGGGGGAATCCAATGTGGCGAAGGGATTTTCGACTGATAATGCTTAGCGTTAGAAATTGAATGTGAGGGTCGGGAGTCGGAGAAAGGCATGTTTTCTATTGTTGGTGTAGTCAGCCATGAAGGCCATGACATCCCACCAAGTGTGTATAAAAGTGACTTCTCCAATAGACCAATTGTTCCTTTGAGTGAGCCAGCCTGAGTAGAGACCAAAGAAAAAAGCGGTCACAAAGTGACCGAGTTTTAACCCGTGGCTTAGAGCGAAGATAATACTCGAGAGCCCCAAAGTGAGTTTTTGGTCTTCGGTATAGTAATACATCAAAGGCAAAACGAACCCTCTAAAAATAGCCTCCTCTCCAACTCCCGTCATGTAGCCAACTGAAGAGGCATAAAAAGCGTCGTCGAGGCTCGCTGCAGATGCTTCGTCTGACCTGCTAGGCGTTACGAAAAAAAAGGCCCCAGCTCCAAGAGCCAGAGGAAGAAGAGTGGTCCATCTTCCCAAGTAGGAGAGATCGATAGGAGCTTCTAAAAGCTCAGAAGGCTTTTCAGGTGTCGAGCTCATGAAAGTGAATTCACCTTGAGGAATTCGGGTTGTCAGAGCCGTTCTGAAACTGTGGTAGAGACTTAAGCTTCCGGCCGTGAAATAGACCTGCCAAGCAAAGTCTTTGTATCGATTATCGGGAGTGGTCGTCTTCGCTTGGGTTAGAAGAATGGCTCCAGTAAGCCCACCCGCCGTATAAAGTGCGGCCGGTTTTAACTGACCCTCCACCCATTGGTCAGCCCCCGGAAAAATGAAGGAGAGAAGGGGGGGGATGATAAAGGCCCTCGGGGTCATATCTTGGTTCGGAGGTTCGAAGTAGGGGCGAAGTTGGAGCTCTCGATCCTCGGGGGGGTCATAGGGCTCTCCTTGCGCAACCAAAGGGGTAAAGAGGGCATTGAAGATACAAATACCTACCAAACCGGTTGCGATCTGTTTTCTTGTTGGGAATTTCATTTAGGCTTATTTAAAAACTAGGAAAAGGTAACTACTCCTATATTTTCTCACAGATTTCGAAGGGTTGCATCTGCCGTTTGGTTAAAATAATTTGATCAAGACTTTGAAGTTTGATCTTTTCATTGGCTTTAATATTTGATTTATTCTGGGCTCTTATGAAAGAGACTCAACCCGTCATAGGTGGTTTAGCTCCCGACTTCACACTAACCCAGACCGATGGAACTCAGTTTCATTTGGCCGAAGCCTGTAAAAAGAGCCCTGTTGTTAT
>DDPO01000014.1 GCA_002342225.1 Bdellovibrionaceae bacterium UBA2466
AATGCCAGCTTTTTCCAAAGCGTTTAAAGAAGCTAACCGAGCGAGGCTTAGTGTGGATTCACCTTTTTCAGGATCGGCAATGTGTCGTTGAGCTATTCCAGTCCTAGTTCTGATCCATTCATCACTCGTTTCAACGAAAGCTTCAAATTCTTTGTTGGTCATCGCTTTCGCGGGAAGCCCTTTTCCGGTACCTATGATTCGAGAATAGTAACTCATTTCGTTTCTTCCTTTTTTGCCACGGTAATTTTCTTTGAGAGTTGGAGACTCATTTTTTCAAGGAATTCAGATTGAACTCCTTTTTTGGCCGTTAAAATTCCGTTTCGAATGGCCAGAGCATTTGAGCTCCCATGGCTAATAAAAACTACACCGTCGATGCCCAAAAGTGGAGCGGAACCGTAAGGTTTGTAGTCAAATTTTTGTTTGAAGGCCTTCAAAATTCCCTGCAGGAAAGCTAGGCCGATAAACCCTACAATCTTATGCTTCATGATTTCATTTTTAAACCAGTTGAAGGCCGTTTCTGCGAGTCCCTCTGAAACCTTGAGGGCCACATTTCCCACAAAGCCATCGCAGACTACGATATCGGTGGTTCCCCGATAGATATCGAATCCCTCTACATAACCTTTGTAATTTGGAATTTTGGCCGCCTTGAGCAGCTCGTGAGTGCCTCGAGTCAACTCGTTGCCCTTACTTTCCTCTGAGCCATTAGATAATAATCCAATGGTAGGTTTCTTTCGGTTTTCTACGAGCTCGGCGTAAATTCTACCCATCTCGGCAAATTGAAAAAGATGGCTAGGCTTACAGTCCACGTTGGCCCCGGCATCCAGCAAAATCACAAAGTCCTCGAGACTAGGAAGTTTAATTAAAATAGCGGGTCTCTCGACGCCCTCCAACCGGCCAAGAACCATAATGGATACAGCCATGACTGCACCGCTATTTCCTGCCGAAATAAATCCATGGGCTTTCCCATCTTTAACCTGCTGAAGCCCTAAGTGGATACTGGAGCCTTTTTTCTTTCTCATCCCTTGAGAAGCGGTATCCTCCATGGTGATGACCTCATCCGCATGAATAATCTGGAGGCGTTCGGATTCAGAAGCTTTTCGATCCGAAAGTTTTTTGAGAAGAAGAGGGCGATCACCAACCAATTGCAGTTTGATCTCAGGATCATCTTCGAGCGCTAAAAGAGCCCCTTCAATGTTGACATCAGGGGCATGGTCCCCCCCCATGGCGTCGATAACTATACAGACACCCGAATTTTTATGGGGGGATTTCAAGAACTAGTCTTCAATATTAAGAACGCGTTTACCTTTGTATCTGTTGCAGCTAGGGCAAACACGGTGAGGTAAAGTTGGTTCTCCGCAGTCAGGGCAAGTTGTTACGCTTGTCTTTTTGAGAGCAAGATGACTTCTTCTTTTGGTTTTTCTTGTGTGTGATTTACGTTTCTTAGGTACGCCCACGATTTACTCCTGTTTAAATAATTTCATCTCTTGAAGCACCGAAAACGGGGTGATCGATTTTTTCTCTGCACACTGACACATTTTGGAGTTCAAGTTAGTTCCACATTGCTGACAGATTCCTAGGCAATCAGGCTTACACAGGGACTGGTAAGGAATGCTCAAGAAAAACTGTTCAGTAATAATGGGGTTGAGGTCAATTTCATGGCCTTCAAAAAAATTGATATCTAGCTCTTCGCTTTCTTCGGCCAATTCCGGGGATCTCAATTTTCCTGAAGGGACATTTGCTAAAGCAATTTCAAAGGGAGAGTTCACATTCAGCGGGAACTGCTCCGCACATCGAGCGCAAGTTTGGTCTACTGAAAACTTAAGTTTTCCGCGCAAGTAAAAGTCGGGATCAACCTTAGTGAGATTAGCATCTACTATTAAAGGTGACTTAAACTGATAGCCCTCTTTGGTTAAATGGGTGATAAGCTCTTTTAACCAATCCTCTTTTTGGCTATCAAAGTGGAAAGGATTTTCACCTTCCACCAGACTTGTAACGGCAATTTTCATTGTTTAACCTGCCTCAATAACAAACCGCGATAATGCAACAAGGTCACCTATTTAATCAAGTTGAAAAACTCAGTTCTTGTAGCTGGATTGCGGAAATCTCCTAATAAGGAGCTCGTTGTGGTGTAAGAGTTCTGTTTTTCCACTCCCCTCATCATCATACAAAGGTGATTAGCTTCCATAACTACCCCAACTCCCAAGGGTTTTAAGTGAGTCATGAGGGCTTCCGCTATCTGGGAAGTGAGCCTTTCTTGCACTTGAAGGCGTCTTGCAAAAGCGTCCACCAACCTTGGAATCTTTGATAGCCCTATGATTTTGCCATTTGGGATGTAGGCTACATGGCATTTTCCAAAAAAAGGCAGAAGGTGGTGCTCACAGAGGCTGTACAGTTCAATGTTCTTTACGATCACCATTTCCGAATATTCGGCATCAAACAAGGCTTGATGGATGATTTCGGTTGGGTTTTTGTCGTAGCCTTGAGTGAGAAACTTAAAAGCTTTTAAAAAGCGAGTTGGGGTCTTTAGAAGACCATCCCGAGTTGGATCTTCTCCAATAGCCGTCAAAAGTTCCGAGATATTATGTATAAGTGTATGATTTAATTCTGGATTTTCTTGTTTTGTCATATAACAACCCCTAAAAACTAATCAAATTTAAATGTACTCTGGACCGAAATATTCCACCCAGTGGTAAAGGGAACTTGCCAGTTTAAGTTTCATGAGTCTCCAAGGCTCTTGCTGAGAAGCTTTTTGGATGTGGTCCCACAGGACCATGACTACGTTCTCTGAAGTTGGGATGAGGCCCCGAAGAAAAGGGATGTCCTCATTCAAGTTTTTATGGTCTAGGGGTATGACCACTAGCTCTTTAAGTAACTGTTTTGCTTTGGCAAAGTCGATAACCATTCCGGTCCCCGGGTCCATCTCTCCTTTAAAAGTCGCCTGTAGGGTGAAGTTGTGTCCGTGGCCGTTAGGATTTGCACACTTGCCAAACAAAGCTACGTTTTGGTCGAGACTCAAGTCTTGGCGATAGAGCTTGTGAGCAGCACAGAAGGCCACTTCTTGCGTGACATAGAGATATCTTTTCTCTTGAACGGTCTCATTAAAACGACTCATAGAGTCGCAACCTACCCGAACTGGTTAATCAGTGCAATGGGCCTTTTTGAGCCTGAATAGACAGGAAAAGGGGGCTCGAGCTTGGGATTTGGGCTTGAGTGCATATCTAGCTCTCAAACACCTGTTTGACAGTTTTACACTTTGGGCATCCTGCCATGTAGCCTTTCGAAAATTTCAAATCCGAACAAATCACCCGTATTCGAAGCGGAGTCACTGCCTGATTGAGCCGTGGCATATTGATTGCTCATAGTAACAGTCGAGCGAAAGTCTCGTGTGTCGCTCACATTAACTAGAACACGAGTTAAATTTTGAAAGTTGTAGTTGAAGTAGAAGTTCAAATGGCTAAAGGAGACGCTGAAATGAAAAGCTCGAAAGTAGATATCAAAGCTAAGTTGTCTGTTTGGAGTGGTATTGCCCTTATGGCATTGGCCCTCTCTTCAGGAAAACCTGTGCTAGCTGCCGAGGATATCAAGTTGTGGCACAAGGAAAACAACGAACGTCTCATCCATTTGGAAGACAAAGATGAGGCAAAATCTGAGGCTGTTGAATTCATCTTAGGAAAAGGTGAAACCAAAGCAGACCTCGAGAAGTTTGCGAAGAAGTTTTCTAAAGAGCCAGTGCAATTCTTAGAAGGTATCAAAGCGGCTTGGACTAAAGTTGATAAAGAAGATACTTCTGAGAAAAAAGACAAGGTCAAAGAGTTTAAAGATAAGTTCATCAAGGACTTGGAAAAAGTAGACTCCAAAGCTTTCGGAGTCGATGGGACCAAAGAAGTTTTCCTTGATTTGGTTAAAAAGCTTTTCGAACGAAAAATCGATAGCGAGTCTGCAATTGCGGAATTGTTGGCTAATCCTCTGGTTCAAACAGCACTCAACATCACTGGTAAAGAGCCGGAAGTTGCAGCAAAATCCGATACCGATAAAACAGATAAAACTAAGCCAGCTCCTTCTACAAAGGAAGAGCCCAAGGTAGAACCCAAGCCTGTAGTCGGTGAAGTTGGTAATGATGCTCAGGACAGAGCGATGGCTCAGCAGGTCTGTGATGCTATCAAAGGTCGTGAGAGTGGTTTTGCTCAAAAAGAAGCTGAGCTTCAGAAGTTAATGGATGCTGCTAACCAGCTTCTTAACTCAAAAGCTTCAGAATCTTCAATCAATCCAGCCGCTCTTCAAAACAAGAAGAACGAAAAAGGGCTTGAAGAGATTCTACCTAGTTTGTTAGCCAATGCTTTAGGTCAGCAAGAGCAGCAAGAAGAAGTTGCCCCAGCTCCTAATAATACACAACCCTTTGTGCCTTCGAATAGAACGGAAAGAGGAAGTGACCCAAGCGCATTCAATCAACCGTTACCGCTGCAAAATCAGCAAAACAATGCGCCTTTCTTCTTACCTCCGAACACGAACCCTGGAATTGCAACTCCAGTGAGATTGGATCTCCCTTCGAGTTCCGGTCAACAAGAGTTGAGAGACGCACAAGCTATCTCAGCTGTGAACGAAGGTCGCGCACCGATTTCAGCTCAGTTGGGTGCTTTTGCAACCCCGCTTGACCTGATGGCAGCAAGAGTGAAAGTGAAAACTGATATTCAGAAAACTCAGATCGCTCTTACCAATGCCAAAGACCGAGCAGCTAAGCTTGATGAACAGCTTGAAGAGCTCAAAGAGGGTGGAAGAGCCGCTCTAGCTCCTGAAGTTAAGAAGCAACAAGCTCAGTTACAGAATGATGTGGACACAGCTAAGAGAAACTATGATCAGCAACGACAAATGTTGATGATGGTTGCTCCTGAACAAAGAGCTGAGCTCCAAAACATGCTGATGACTTTGCAGCAAGACTTAAACTTCAAAGAGCAAAAGCTCAATCAGTTTAACGCCAACGTCGATGTTGCTGTCGAAGATGGTAACCGACAAATTAAGAAATTGGCCAAAGTTAGAGATATGTTGAACTCTGAAGTCAGCAAACTGAACTCTCAGTTGGCTGGAATGCGAGAAGATGAGCAAGCAGTTGCTCAGCTTGTCAATCAAAACCAGCAGCTTCAGATGGCTCAATTACAAGGACAGGGTGGAGTTCAGAACGTGAATAACGGAGCTCGCCTTCAAGGATTCACCGGTTCCAACGGTGGTCCGAGAACCTTAAGTCCTTCTCGATTGGGAGGAGCCTTTGGTAACCGAGCTGCAACTCCAGCTAATGGAAATGCAGTCCGAGGCCCCTTAACCCGATAGTGAATTGGAGCCCGAGAACAAACGACTTAAAGCCAAGTCCCCCAAGGACTGAAGCTTGAAGGGCTAAGAGGAACTACCAAGTAGAGTTGTAGTTGAAGTTGAGTTGGGTTTTCACGGTAGCTGAAGTTCCCGCGAAGAGTTGAGAGTAGTGAAAGCCGAAGTTCCTCTTAAGGCCTTTTAAAAAGATACCTAAAGCCTCTAGCAGAAATGCTAGGGGCTTTTGAGTTTTAGACATGTCGAAGATTTAGACAGCATTACTGAGCCGGAAACGCTTGTGGGCTTTGGTTTTTGACCCCATTAAAAGGTTTGGTTATACTTAGAGTAGAAGAGTGCCTCTTTGTTTAGGAGGGATTATGAGGAAGAAAAAGAAGCACCTCTCCAGTCAGCGACGTTCTATCGATGATAGAGTCGGTCCGAGTATGTTCTTAAGACTCTGCCACCGATGTCTATACTTGAACGAAGGCACACAATCGATTGATAAGTGCCATAAATGCGAAAGTCGATTTTCTGAAGTTCGCGGTTTTGAAAAGGACTTTAACCCGAGCGCTGATTTTGACAGTCAGGAACATCCCATTCAAGAAATCTTAAACGACTTCGATTCTGAACAGTCTGGCACAGCAGAAAAACATGCTGAAGAAGATTCGGACGAGTCGGACGGGATCAGTGAACAAGAGAAGGAAACCAGAAAACGGTCGAGACCTATCAGTGGTCTTAGTGTTTTGTGGTAAGTCATTTATCCTTTTATGACTCCGACAGGTTTCAATCGTGCTACAAAAGATGCAATCTTTGCGTGCCTAATCGCTTCTACAACTTCGTTAATGTCTTTATAAGCCTCAGGCATTTCCTCTTCAACAGTGTCTCTTCCAGAAGCTTTTAGGAAAACACCATGTTCCTCAAGCTCTCTGGATATAGAACGGCCTCGTGCTTGTTTTTTGGCCTGAGCTCGCGAGAGTTCTCTTCCTGCGCCATGGCACGCACTCCCGAGGGAGAGCTCCATAGAGTTTGCACTACCTGCCAAAATAAAACTGAATCTTCCCATGTCACCTGGAACAATCACGGGCTGACCGGTTGCTAGATATGGCTGCGGTAGTGAGGGGTGTCTTGGTGGATAAGCTCGAGTTGCACCTTTTCGATGGATGCAAACTCTTTGAGAGTTTCGATGTGATGGGAAGTGAAATTCCTCCCATTTGGCAATGTTGTGGCAGATGTCATACAGAATCTTAAACTCGATATTTGGGAAGTGTCTTTTAAAAGTTTCTTTCACCCAAAAGCTAATGATCTGTCGATTATTGAAAGCAAAGTTAGCTGCGGCCGCCATGGCACCTAAATAACTTTTTCCCTCGACAGATTCGAGAGGGAGGGCTGCTAGTTCTCGATCAACGAGTTCGATACCATATTTAGAGGCGGTGTTTAGTGCAAGTTCGATGTACTCACTACACACTTGATAACCCAAACCACGAGACCCTGTATGGATCATGATTACTATGTGATCAGGTTCTAATCCAAACGCAAGAGCTTTTGCTTTATCAAAGATTGTGTCAACAGCCTGAATTTCTAAGAAGTGATTTCCTGATCCTAAGGTGCCCAGTTGATTGTGCCCCCGTTCTCTGGCTCTTTGACTAACCTTTTCTGGGTCAGCGAATATGAGCCGCCCCTTTTCCTCGATAAAATCGAGATCGCTTAGGTCACCAAAACCGTTTTTGACCGCCCAACTTGCTCCATCTGCCAAAATAGAATCTAACTGCCCCATTGAAAGCTCGAGATCTTTTCGTTTTGAGCCTACTCCACAGGGAACAACATCAAAAAGTTCACTCACTAGCCTCTTAGTCATTTTGTTGTTTTTAAGTTGTTGGACAGAAATATTAGTAGTTAAAACTCTGACCCCGCAATTGATGTCGTAACCAACTCCTCCGGGAGAAACCACTCCGGTTTTTTCGTGAAAAGCTGCAACTCCTCCGATGGGAAAACCATAACCTTGGTGAATGTCGGGCATCGTTAATACGGGGTCTAAAACGCCTGGAAGAGTGGCTACGTTAGCTGCTTGTTCAATACTTTTGTCATCTTTGATTTGAAGAATGAGGTTTTTTGAAGCGATGATATTAACACCCACTCGCATTTTTCCTTGTGGCTCTACACGCCAAATTCCTGGTTTGATTTCTGTGAGGGTTCGAGAGCCCAGCTGTAGTGCATTACTCCGCATTTCGACACTAGTATAGGCCCTGGTTAAAGATCCAGAAAGACCTTTGCAAAAAATGAGTGTTCGGGTTCCGACCGCATTCCGAGCTCAAGTTGGTGGAAAGTGACTGCTTTGATTTCGGAAACATGACCATGCCTCACTGGTTGGTAGAACTCTCCAAAGAGCGATGCTGTAATTTTTTTTCCATCAAAAAAATCGAAAACAATTTTCTTGCTTAGAAATTTATCTTTTTCAAACAAGAAAAGAATTTCATTAAGCCATTTTACTAAAAGTTGCTCTTTGTTTGGGGCCTCGACAGAAATCGTTCTCTTTTCATTTTCTTCGATAAGATCGAGTTTTACCATGAGGTCTGTCAGAGCCGAAGCAGCATCAATGTACAGTCGTTGAAGGGAGGGGGCTTCGATTGAAAAACCAGTGTCAGATTTGTGGTCTAAAGGCTGATATGAAAGTTTTCTTTCGGGCATAGACGCTATTATAAAAGCGAACAAAAAAGGATGCCAATAAAAAACCCCTGGCTAGGAGTAAACCCGAAGCCAGGGGTTAGAGAGTCGTTTGCTTTTATAATTCGCCGGGTCGTTTGCCCGCCGCTACCAGCTTACGCTTATCGAGGTTGTATTTTTCAACCTTGTTGATAAGACCGGCACGGCTGATTCCGAGCTCTTTGGCCAGACGAGATTTGTTCCATCCGGTTCGTTTCAAACCTTCGCGGATCATTTCTCGTTCGAGCTCTTCCAAGGCATCGCGGAGTTTGCCCTGAATTCGAACCCCTTGAACTTTATTGCGTTCACCGAATTCACGGATTCTTGCTGAAAGCATATCGACTGTGATTTTGCCTTCGGCACCCGCTAAAACGGTGACTCTTTCCATTTCGTTTTCTAATTCCCGGATATTACCTGGCCACGGGTAATCGAATATTTTTTCGAGTGCTCGTTTAGTCAATAGCTTAGGCTTGATTTGCTTTTCGGCTGCTGACTTGGCTAGGAAATGTTCGCAAAGAATTAGAATGTCTTCCTTACGATCTCTCAACGGAGGCACCGTGATATTGATCACGTTGATCCTGTAATAGAGGTCTTCCCGGAAAGTTCCTTTCTCCACCATGTCTTTTAAGTCACGGTTCGTAGCTGCTAGGATTCGAACGTCGACTTTTCGAGGTTCCGTGGCACCTACGGGTAGAAAAGTTCCCTCTTGGATGACCCTAAGAAGTTTGACTTGCATTGTTGGTGAGGTATCGCCAATCTCGTCGAGGAAGAAAGTTCCTCCATCAGCAGTCTCGAATAACCCCTTTTTATCTTTGACTGCGCCGGTGAATGAACCTTTGACGTGACCAAACAACTCTGAATCAAGCAAGTTATCATTGAATGCAGAGCAGTTTTGAGTGACGAAGATTTTATCTTTTCTTGGGGAATTGTAGTGAATGGCTTTAGCTATGAGCTCTTTACCAGTTCCGTTTTCCCCTTGAATGAGTACAGTGCTTTCACTGTTTTTGATCTTGTCGAGAAGTCCGTAGACATCTTGCATCGGTTTGGACTTACCGATCATGTTGTCATACTTGTACCGAACCCCGAGCTCTTTATTAAGCTCCTGAATTCGGTCGTCTCGCATACTGATCTCTTTGTGAAGAGTGCTGATCTCTTGAGAGACTAAGTCTGAGAGCTCAGAGAAGTAAGGGAGTTCCTCCTTCTCCATGCATCGAACTTTTGAAACAGCAAGGTCGATTTCCTGATGAGGTAAGTTAAAGTGAGCCATTGCTTTTGCTAGCTCCTTTTTCTGTCCCTCGGCTACGCCCTCGGGGAAGTGGCCTAGGCAAATAACTGCGCCCATGAACTCATTATCGATGATAATTGGAAATGCAGAACCCATGAAGTTTGGTAGAAACTCTTTGAGAGCTCCCTTTTCTTGGGTTTTTCGTAACTCTGCAGTGGTGTTTCTGACGAAATCTGACAATGCATCGTGTCCTTCATCTCGTTGCAGAATGAGATTCATGACATGATTAGCGTGTTCTCGCTTTTTGCCTTTCTCGATAATTTTTAGGTTTCCACGATCATCTGCAAAGTAGACATCGATGCTAAACCACTTTGCTATGACCTCTTTGAGCTTTCGGATAACATGTATATGCTCAAACTCATCCCAATTAATCATAAGGCACCTCCGGAAAGACGTTTTTGTTTAAAGAGAGAGCCTAGAGCAAAATGTGAACAGGGTTTCCACGTTCACACTTTTCACCAATCTCTCTGTCTAACGTTTTGTAGACACTGATTTAGAAAAATACGCTCAACTTGTTTCTACTGTAACGATTCTAACACGTCGAGTCAATACTCGGTTGGCCAACTTTCAGTCGAAAAATTGTGAAGAAAATTTCACAATTTGAATTTTTGTTTTGAGTTCATAGAGATACAAAGTCCGTTTTGACAATGAAGTGTGCGATCATAATTTAGGCGTTGCAAAAATCAGAAACACGCTGTCAACAAAGTAGCTGCTAGATTCTGTTACAACAGTTCGCTGAGGTAACGACTAGTGTGCAAAAGTTTTTTCTGTGCAACTGCTTTCGGGGTCCCTGTGGCGACGATGTTTCCACCACCTTCACCGCCGTCGGGCCCCAAATCAATAATGTAATCCGCAGCACAAATGAGTTGCAGATTGTGCTCAATCACAATGACGGAGTGGCCGCTGGATATGAGTCTTCTTAAAACGTGAGTTAATCTGACGACTTCATTAAAGTGAAGTCCAGTCGTGGGTTCATCTAAGATAAATAGTGTAGATCCACCTTTGCTCATCGTTTGAGTCAGCTCCCTGGCAATTTTTAATCTCTGGGACTCTCCTCCCGAAAGCGAAAAACCGGGTTGGCCCAATTGTAAGTAACCTAGTCCTACATCAACAAGTAGGGAAAGTTTTGTTCTAAGGGAAGGAATACCCTTAAAAAATTCGTAGGCCTCATCGATTGTCATCCGAAGCACATCATCTATATTTTTCCCTCGGTATCGTACGGCCAGCACAGACCTCTTAAATCGTTTTTCATCGCAGTCTTGACACGGAACCCAAACATCTTCCATAAAAACCATGTCGACTTTGACTCTTCCTTCACCTTCGCAAGTGTCACATCTGCCTCCTGCAACGTTGAAAGAAAAAGAGCCAGGAGAGAACCCCTGTTTTATAGCTTCCGGAGTTTGCGAAAAGAGAGCCCGAATCTCATCATACCCTTTGATGAACGTGATAGGATTTGAACGCGATGTTTTTCCAACAGGACTTTGGTCCACGAGTTCTACAGAAGACAGATTCTCAAAACCGCTGATAGACGAAAATTTGCCTATCTTATCGCTTGTTCCGTTAAGGATCTTTGAAAGGGCCTGAAATAATGTATCGACAATGAGTGTGCTTTTCCCAGATCCTGAGACGCCAGTTACAGCAACGATGCACTTTAAGGGAATGTCGATATCTACGTTTTTTAAGTTGTTGCTTTTAGCTCCTCGGAGTTCAATGAAGTTCCCTTTGGGCTCGCTTAAGGGTCTTAGTAGAGAGTGTCTGCATTCATTTCGCCAATCCTTGACGGCTCGGGAAGTCGTCGAATCTGCTTTTAGAAAGAGTTCTCTTGATCCCGAAAAAATGACTTCTCCGCCCCGCATCCCCGATCCCGGTCCCATATCAATAATATACTGACCCCATTCGATCACTTCGGGATCATGTTCCACAAGGAGTAGCGAGTTACCCAGTTGGTGAAGTTTATTTAAAACTTTTAGCAATTGTTGAGTATCTTTGGGATGAAGTCCAATGGAAGGCTCGTCAAGAACATAGAGAGTATCTGTTAGGCCTTGGCTCAGCTGCGTGCCGAGAAGAATTCTTTGGTACTCGCCTCCTGAAAGAGATTTTGTGAGGCGTGAAAGCGTAAGATATCCAAGCCCTACCGTTTCTAACGTATCCAAGCGCCTATCAAGTTGAGCCAATATATCTTTTGCGATTTTTTTCTCTTTGGCATTTAAAGAGAGGTCTGAAAAAAAGCTTCTCAATTGAGAAATGGTCATTGAGGAAACTTGAGCAATGCTTTGATCTGCCACTTTGACCCGAAGAGAGTCATTATTGAGTCTTTGTCCCTCACAGGCTTTGCATGTGAAAGGGGAAGTATAGCGACTTAGGAAAACCCGGATTCGCATTTTGTATTTTTCTTCTTCAAGAAGTTTGAAAACGCCCCTGACACCGCGAAACTTCTTATCTCCATTAAAGATCATCTCTCTATGTTTTTTTGAGAGTTCTTTGTAAGGCAGGGTTTCATCAATGCGTTGGGTATGGCAAAATTCTAGAAGTTTTTTTTGCCAATTTCTTAGAGAGGGTTTAGTGAAGGGGTCGATTGCCCCTTTTAGAATCGATAATGATGAATTGGGTACTATCAAATCTTCATCTATTTCCAAGGTGTTTCCGAATCCTTTACAGGTTTCACAAGCTCCTAATGGACTGTTGAAAGAGAATGAAATGGCTGATTTAGGGCTTGCCGTTTCATGGCACTTCGGACATCTCGCCCAGCGAGAGAAATTCTCGGCCAATTCAAAAACTTTGGTTTCCCCTTGGTACAGATTGACTTCATTATCTCCCATCCCTAGAGCGTTATGGATGGCCTCGATGAATCGTTTTTGTTCATCTTTGTTTTCATCAGCTGTTACTTTAATTCTGTCGACAATCACAACAAAGGATTTTGGCAGTTTTTTCTTTTTTAAGAGATCTTCTACTAGAACTGCCTCGGATTGCACCAAGACGCGGGTAAATCCTGTTCGCAGAAGCTCTGAAAGAAAATCGTGTGGGGTTTCTTTGGGTTTGGTGTGTGCACATATTAGCAAACCCTTCCCTGAGTATTTTTGTTTGATAAACTCATAGATATCGTGAGGAGTTTTCTGTTCTTTAGGTAAATGGCACTTGGAGCAGTATTCTTTGCCGACTTTTTCAAAAAGAAGCCGCAGGTAGTCGTTAATTTCTGTAGTTGTTCCTACCGTTGCCCGAGAATTTCGCACTGGATTTATTTGTTCGAGTGCGATGGAAGGAGGTATGTTGATCAGTTTCTCCACGAGTGGCGCTTTGAAACGCTCGAGAAATTGTCTCGCATAAGTCGAGAGCGATTGCATGTACCTTCGCTGACCTTCGGCATAGATGGTTTCAAAAGCAAGCGATGATTTCCCAGACCCGCTCGGCCCAGTTACGATGACACTTTTTCCGAGGGGGATGTCGAGGTCGATGTCTTTGAGGTTGTTTTGACGCACTCCTCTTAGGACAAGTTCTCGTTTAGAATCTATGTTATTATCTTCAGGCATTCGTTAATTTAAAGAGTCCAAATTACTACTAAGGGCAGATTACAGCAATGGACAAGAATAACAAAGTTTTGCTTGGCATCTTTTTAGCCCTTACCCTCCTAGCCGGGGCGGGGCTTGCCTTAGTGGTTGACGCTTTTGTCCGAGTTCCTAATTTTTCTGAGATGCGTAATAAAGTTATTGTACCCATCAAGTTGGCCGACAAATCTTGGGTCGATAGAGAAATGGGACCCAAAACTTCGAGTTGGGTTCCAGCTAGGTTAATCTCCAATCCAATGTTCATGGCAGTGATTGCATCCGAGGATACAAGTTTTTTTAGTCACCAGGGAATTGATTATCATGAGCTCAGAGAGTCTATTAAGAAAGATTGGGAAGAGAAGAGGTGGGCCCGCGGAGCTAGCACCATTACCCAACAAGTTATTAAAAACGTGTATTTGAGTCGTGAAAAATCTATTTGGCGAAAATTTAAAGAATTGGTCTGGGCGCGACAAATTGAGAAAGTACTTTCAAAGACAGAAATTCTCACTTTTTATCTCAACATGGCTGAATGGGGTCCCAGCATTTACGGAATTGGATCGGCTTCTCAGCATTATTTTGGAATTTCGCCATCAGAAATTTCAGCTAAACAGGCCGCTTTTTTAGCAATGTTGTTACCCTCTCCGATAAAGTTTCACAGCTATTTTGTAAAAAAAGAGTTAACCCCTTTTGCACGGGGTAGAGTAGGGAAGATTTTGAGAGTGATGCTGAGAATGGGATTTTTGGAAGAACAACAGTATCGCGAAGCTCTGAGCGAAAAGTTGTGGGGAGTCACAGGAGAGCTTCCGGTAAGCCAAGAGGATGATTCGGAAGTTGAAGAGGATTCGGACGAAAAGGTTCTTCAAGATATTTTAGATGAACCTAAGCCGAAAAAAAATGAATCAGAAAGTGTGACTAGCCCTACAGGCTCAGCCGTGGTCCCCGATCAAGTGACCCCTCAACCCAAAGATGTGTTGAGCGAGCCAGATGAAACAGAAAAGACTGCGATCACAGAACCTGCTATTCAGCCGTAATTAGTTGGCATCTTAGATGCACTGTCAAACAAGTGGTCCTATTACAATTGTAAGGAGGCACTTATGGCAGCTTTAGCGACTAAAGAAATAAGTCCCGTTTTAGAAATTCCTCGAAAGCCTAAATATAATTTTTTGCAACGCTTTGCACTTCGCAGGGCTCATCCCCGTAGAGTCTTTTTCGATGTTGCGGCTCTTCCGTGGGAAGTATTCTATCTCTGGAACGGTCGATGGGGCGTAGCATTAACTCTTTTTATAATGACAAGTGTTGTAAGTATGATTGCAGCTTCAGATGCAGATTACGAAAAGATATCTGAGACAGTTTTAGGCAAGATTGCCTTACTTCATTTACTTCCAGTGAACATGTTTTTTCAACTATCAGGTCTGGTTTTCTTGGTTCAGGGGCTTATTTCCCACAATACTCAGTCCATGCTTTTAGGATCATCGTTTGTATTCATCGGCCATATGGCAGGGTGGGGTAAAGTTCATCGTGCTCTTGAGACTCGGCCTTAAGATTTTAGAAGAGTTTGTTTTACCTTCCAGTTTTCTGATGTATCTTCTCCAAAGAAAATTTTGGGGGGATACTCATGAAACTCTTACATAGTTTAAAGTTCCTTATTTGTGGCCTTTTAGTTTTGTCTTGTGGTCATACTCCGAGTCAAATAACTGGCAATAAAGTTGATACCGAAATTCCAAGCGGCGCATATCCCAAAAGAGTCATAGATGCCCATAGCCATTTTTCTTTTGACCAACCGGACAGCGAGCAACAGCCCAGACCCGAAATGGAAAAGGCCTTTGAAGAGGCAAATGTGTTCGCAGCCGTGATCCATTTACCTAAAGATCGTGCAAAATCTCAAAAGTTAAACATTGATCGGAAACGAGCAAAATTTAAAATGGCCATCTGTGCAGCTATTGTTCCCGGCGAAGAATATCAGCGTATTGAGGCTGGTCTTCAGTCGGGTGCATTTCAATGTATGAAAATCTATTTGGGTTATATCCCTCGATGGGCAGCTGATCCGTTTTATTTAAAATTCTATCAATTGGCAGAAAAGTATAATGTCCCTGTTGTTTTTCATACCGGAGACACTTACGATAAAAAAGCCAAAGTAAAGTACGCAGAGCCCTTGCAAATCGACGAAGTCGCCTTGAGATTTCCCAAAGTGAATTTTGTTATTGCTCACATGGGTAATCCTTGGATTCAATCTGCAGCGGAAGTTGTTTATAAAAATGACAATGTCTTTGTGGATATCTCGGCTTTGATGTTGGGAGATGTTTCAAAAGCAAAGCCCGAGGCGTTGGAAGAGCTCGCTATTAAACCTATTCGATGGTTCTGGCTTTTCGTTGAGAACCCGAAAAAAATGATGTTCGGCTCTGATTGGCCCTTGATGTCAGTGAGGCCTTACGTCGAAGCCGTCATGAAAGCTATCCCTAAAGAACATTGGGATGATGTGTTTTACAAGAATGCCGCTGAGGTTTTTAAGCTGGATAACATCGAAATCAAAGGAAAGTAAGCTATTGAATGGGGCTTAAATAAAGTACTCTCCAATGAGAAGAACTCGTTATTAGTTGAAGCCCCTGAGCTAGAGAGTTGAATATTTTGTCCCAGCGGCTCTCTTCTTCAGATTCGCTACCCAAAAGAAGGTTTTTCAGGAGTCCTCTCTGAGGCTCCTTCACAATCACGGGGGCCGTTTCCGGAAGTTTTGCAAGTTTTCGAGCTTCCTTGACAGCATCTTGATAGCCACCTAAAGCGTCGACCAATTTTGCTTGCTTGGCTTGAGAGCCAGTCATAACCCTGCCATCGGTAGCTTGCTCGAGTTCTTCATCCGTTAATTTGCGGCGTTCTTTGACAGCCATTCGAAATTGCAAATGAACATCATTTAAAAGACTTTGTAAAAAAGCTTTCTCTTCGGGGAGCATTTTTCTTGTTGGTGAACCGACATCTTTGAGCTTTCCTGCTTTAATGGCAAATCTTTCAACTTTTGCCCAGTCTAATAGCTTTTCAGTATTCATGAGTTCCATGATGACACCGATGCTTGCAGTTAAAGTTCCTGGGTTTGCGAAAATTTTTCTACCACCAAGGGCAGCATAGTAGCCGCCTGAAGCTGCAAGTGACCCCATAGAGATGATTACTGGAATTTTTTGATCGAGTGCTTTGATCGCTTCGAACATCTCTTGAGATGGACCAACCACCCCTCCGGGGGAATTAATTCTTATGACTAGAGCTTTGCATTGCTTGCTCTGTTCGACCTGTTCAATCTCTTTAATGAAAGTTTGGCTGGAGTAGATGACTCCTGAAATATCGATGACTGCGATATGGGGTGACATTGGGGATTGAGGGGACTCAAACGCTGCACGTTTGATGACAGAGAGGGTAATTATGGCAATCATGGCAGTGAAACACACTGCCACGATTGCCCCAAGAATTCGCATGAGAGTCTTCATGCTTTTTAGTTGGACTCTCCGTCTGTTCCTTCCCCGGAGGTATCAGAATCCGATTTTCCAGCAGCTCCTTTTAGTTTTGCTGCTAGGGATTCGTTAAGAACATCTCCGAAGCTTGTGCGAGAAGAAGAGGAGGTTTGTTTCGCATAGTGACGAATGTTTTCTCTCTCTTCAGCTTTGTGCATAGCTTTAACGGACAGAGACAACTTGTGCTCTTTCAGGTCTACAGCTGTGACCATGCACTCGATTTCCGTGCCCTCTGCCATAGTTTTGAGTTGTTCTTTAGGTTTACCACCTTCTCCGCCATCGAGTTCGGAAACGTGAAGTAGACCTTCCACACCTTGTTCAACTTCAAGGAAGATTCCAAAGTCAGCAACTTTGGTGACTTTGCCTTTAACTTTGGTTCCAGGAGCATATTTTTCAGCTACTGCTCTCCATGGATCATCCGAAAGTTGTTTAATTCCAAGGCTGAATTTTTCAGCAGCTTTATCAATGGAAAGAACCATGCACTCGATCTCCTCACCTTTTTTGAAGTGAGTGTTGGGATCGATAGCTTTGTTTTCCCAAGTGATGTCGCTCACGTGAACTAGACCATCTATGCCTTCAGGGACTCCCACGAAGACACCAAAGTCAGTTGTGTTCTTGATGACACCTTTGATTTTGCTACCTACAGGGTACTTCTCAGCAATGATATCCCAAGGATTGGGCTCAATTTGTTTCATGCCGAGTGAAATACGTCGGTTTCCAGTGTCTACATCGAGAACGATAGCTTCCACAACATCGTTTTCGTTTAGGATCTTCGACGGATGTTTCACTCTTTGAGTCCAAGACATTTCAGAAACGTGAACAAGACCTTCTACACCGGGTTCGAGTTCAACGAAAGCACCGTAATCAGTTAAGCTGACCACTTTACCTTTAACTCGCATTCCGATGGTGTAACGCTGTTCCACAGTGTTCCACGGATCTGGCAACATTTGCTTGTATCCCAAGCTGACGCGCTCTTTGTCTTCGTCATACTTAAGGACTTTAACTTGGATTTTGTCTCCAACTTTGAAAAGCTCCGAAGGATGCTTGATGCGTCCCCAAGACATATCAGTGATATGAAGAAGTCCATCCAATCCACCGAGATCGATGAAAGCTCCGTAGTCTGTAAGGTTTTTAATAGTACCTTCAGTAACAAGACCTTCCTCAATGTTGGAGAGAGTTTTCTCCTTCATTCGAGCACGCTCTTCCATCAATAGCATTCTACGAGAAAGAACGATGTTTCCGCGTTTTTTATTGAATTTGATAATTTTAAATTTGTAAGTTTTGCCGAGGTATTGATCCAAGTTTTTGGTTGGACGAATATCCACTTGTGAACCGGGTAAGAAGGCCTTAACCCCGATATCCACGGATAGCCCACCTTTAACTTTAGCAACGACAACACCTTCAACCAGCTCGTCTTTTTCGCAAGCTTCGCTGATTTCGTCCCAAGCGCGAAGAACATCGGCTTTTTCTTTTGAAAGAATCAATCGACCTTCGTCATCTTCGACTCTTTCGATGTAGACTAGAATATGGTCGCCAGCAGCGACAATGAGTTCGCCCTTGTTGTCTAAAAATTCTTGTGAGCTAATCTGACCTTCGGATTTATAGCCGATGTCGATGGTCACAAAGTCTCGGTTAGTCGATACGACCAAACCTTCTACGACTTCACCTTCTTGAAATTTGGCTCCCTTTTGACTCTCTTCTAAAAGTTGAGAGAAGGTTTTACCATTTTCCTGAAGCTTCTCACCGAGTTCTTCTAAGAAGCGATCCTCGGAGGGAAGTTCCGGTAATTCATTTACCGATAGTTTTTTAAGTTGAGATAATAAGCCTTTGCTTTTGGTTTCTTGACTCAAGCCCATCCTCTTTTGGTTTCTAGTGGTTTGTTCTCCCAAACCAGGGTTATCTAATGACATGAATAACTACTCCACACTCGAACCGAGAACTTCGATTCAAGTTACCTGTGATTTTCATCAGTCAGGGTTTTTTAA
>DDPO01000053.1 GCA_002342225.1 Bdellovibrionaceae bacterium UBA2466
ACGTGAAACCAATAGGCTTTAACTTTGATGATAGAAACAGCTCCATAACTTTGGAAGAACATATTGAGTGAGTATAAGAGCGCGAATGAAACGGTAATATCGAAAGGCCATCGTTTATTAAGTAGGAGGTAAGTGACGACTCCCATGGCTATGTTGGCGATAGAAGATCCCACAGTGGCGATAATAATTCCGCGTTTGCCACCGATTTTGTCTACTAATGGGCCGTTCAACAAAAAAGATAGGCCATAAGTGATGGTGCCCGCTCCAAAAATAACTCCGAAAGCTTCTTTGTCCATCAAAGGACCTAGAGCATTTTTGGTAACGTTCAAGTTGTACCGAGCCATGTACAAAAAGGCATAGCTCATTCCCAACGGGAACCAGTTTACGAACCGACGGAACATGAATTTTCGGCTGTGCTCAAGAGGGTTGTATTGAAAATAGAGAGCTACGACAAAAACTAATGTGAAAGCGACTAATGCAACTGCCATAGAGGCTCCTTAAAGTGACTGTAGGAACTAAATTGGAGCCGGTTGTATCTCTTTCTGAAAGGTGTGTAAACGGGAGAGTGGGAAGGTTGTCTACGATGTTTCGAGGGTATCAATACCCCAATGAATTCAGCAGGCTAGAATCTTTTTATCAAGTGGTGCCTGGAGAGAGAATCGAACTCTCACTCCCTTGCGAGAATTGGATTTTGAGTCCAACGCGTCTACCAGTTCCGCCATCCAGGCATGAATACAACTTCGGTGGAAGTATTGAAGACTTATCAAGACATTGACCGCTTTTCAATGGGTTAACTTGAAAAAATGTTTGCTTCACAATCTGTCCAACTCTTGCGTATTGCGTCTCGGATTCGAAAGTTGCTAAACTACAGGTATGGGAGCAAGCGGAACGTTGGTAGTGAATGTGTTCCTAACAAATGCACACAACCCAAAGATGTTAGTGACAGTCAGTAACATCACCGCTGCGCCGAATGATCTGTTTACCGACCAGTTAAAGAGAAAAGGAGCTGAATCATTGTTGTAAGATCAGTTGGTAGGCTTTGGAGATTGGTTCTCCAAGGAGAGATCTTCGCAGGGGTTGCAGTGAGCTCTTTCAGGGGTTCGCTGAAATCGTTTGGATAAATTTAGTTAGTTAGAGTGAGGGCTGGATTAGTTTTAGGTCAGTTGAGCTTTAATGCCAACGCTAAACTGGCAGTCAGTATCTGTATACACTAATGGCTAAAGTGTTCAAATGACGTTGGTTAAAGTGCTTAAACCTGTACATAGATGAAAAGCTTTCTCCCGATTTCCAAATCGATCAAAAGCGCTAGGCCTGTGGTGGCTTAGCGCTTTTGTTTTTTAAAATGAAAAAGCCACTCGAAGGTCAATTCTACGAGCGAGCTGGGTTCCTCTCGCTGGAGCTTGGGCGGTAATCGATGATGATACGGTAGCCGAAAAGTCGTGGGCTATCGAGGCGCGATAAGATGGCATTGCCAAGGGGAAATCAAATGAAGCCCTCAATCGATAGTTTTGCCAAGTTTTGTTGAGACGGAATGTAAGGTTTTGGGTGATGGGTTCTGCTCCCGCAATCGCGGTTAAAGTTCGATTGTGATAAATCCCCACTTCAAGGTCTTTTTCGACATATTCAATTTTTGAAGTTGAGTTTCTAAAATCAACACCCGCTTTGATTTGGCAAGATTGTGAAGATGAATTGGCTTTTGTTGAAGATTCCGAGCTAAAAAGTTCAATATTGTTGAGTTGATCTAATTCCTTTGCAAGTTGATGTGCTGATGAGTTTTGAAAAGTAAATTTTTCTTGCAGTGCTGCTCTCAGTTTCTGGATGACTTGTATTTGAAGTAAATTTTCAATTTTTCCACGAACAAGCTGCGTGGCGAGAGCTTCACGCAAACTTGATTCTGCTCTCAGTTCGGTTGGCGCAGTTGAACTGGAAGAGGTGGAGAGTGTGGGAAGCCCACGATCTGAAATTTTTAAAAGCTGCTGCCAGTTTGGAGATTCTTCGGTTCCAAAAGCGAAGCTTTGCAAAAGTAATATGAGGGCTAAAAGCCCATGAAATCTAACCACGTCCCACCCACAACCTTGGCCCTTTAAACAGGGCTCAACTCGTTAGCAAAGAAGTGGCCAAGGATTGTTGGGCTGTATCGAGATTAGTAAGTTGTATAAGAGTTTAACGAACCGAAGATTTAGTGACTAAATTGGGCACTGTGCTTAGAACTCTATTGACCGCAGAGGCTTTAGGGATTCGGCGATTTGCAATTCGTTCAGTGGATCGGGAAACTTCAGAATAGACCGAAGAAGCAAATTGGAAAATATTGAGTTTAGGCTGACCGTTTTTATCTTTTCCAAGATAAACTATGTCAGACCCACCACCAAATCCAGCACTTATACCTGCTCCAGGAGCTCCCCCCATCATCTGCGCAAGGAAACTATCGAAAGCAGAAGAGCCGCCTGCGCCATCGGCAGAGCCTCCCCCACCAGTTCCCCCATTTCCACCTTCCGAGTCGCTGCCATCCTTTCGGACAGAGGATCCACGAGAGCGAACCATGGGCGAGTTGTTCGGGTTTTGAGGATTCATGGATGCTAAAGCTTGCTTGAGTAAGTCATCAGCTGATCCTCGGCCCGCGAGGGCTGAGCCCATCGATCTGACTCCTGAATTATCACTAGAGCCGTTGTCTTCTGAGCCTTCTCGATCTGCAGTGATGGTTTGAGCTGCCATTACATTAGGAATCGACTTTCCAGGTTTTACACTGGGTGGAATAGGGGAGTTTTTATTTTCAGCTGTTGCAGAACTTTTTTTCTCTTCAACTTTGGGTTGTTCGAAAGGCTCAACTTTGGGAGGGCCTTTATCTTCGGAAACAGCTCTTTCTTCTTTAGCCATTAGCTTGCTTAAATCAGGTTTTTCGCCATCATCATCTTTGGCCACTTCCATTTCCGGAAGTTTAAAAGGTTCAGCTTGGGGAGGCGGAGCATCCAGCTTTTTCTTTTGATCTCCATTTTGTGCTGCGGAAGCTGCGTTTTGAGCACCTTGAGCGCATTGTTGCATAGCCATTTGCATCATCATCTGTTTTTTAGCTGGGTCGGGCTCTTGCTGAGCTGCTCTCATTCCCATCATACATCCCATCATGGACATGGCGGCTCCTACACCAGCTAGAGCTTGGGCTGCTCCAGCGGAACTGGAACGGTCCGTGTCTTGTTGCTGTTGATTGAGCTGTTGGGCTTGTTGGTCCGTAGGTGTTCCAACTGCGGGGTTAGCGTAAACAACAGAATTTAAAGGCAATAAAAGACTAACGATAGTTAGCTGACTAAAAAATCGATATGTCCTAAACGATGACTTCAAAACTTGCCTCTTTGATAAAGTTAAGAGTGCAAGCAAGAGGCCAGATAATCCTTAAAGAATACAGTGACTTAGAATTCAACTTTCGAGTAACTTTTAATCACTTGTCTGAGACTTGATCAGGCGGGGTGATAACGGGGTTATTTGACTTTTCATGGCCTTTTAGCTAGGGTGCAGAGCTTTTAAGAGGTGAAATATGGCCACTCACGCATCAGCAGCCAAAGCAGCTAGACAAGCTGTTGTTAGGAATCAGAGAAACAACCAAGCTAGAGCTCGTTTTCGAACGATTGTTAAAAATCTTCGAACTGCGATGAAAGCTAAATTAGGCAAAGATGCAGAGAAAACTTTGCAGCCCTTGCTCAACGAAGCTCAAAAAGTATTGATGAAAGCTGCAAGCAAGAATTTGATCAAGAAGAAAACCGCTTCTCGATATGTTGCTCGCTTAAGCCAAGCTGTACACAAAGCTACCCGAGCTTAACAGTAAGCGCCTTCGTAGCGGGGGATGGAGGGGTCAATTTCGGTTGACCAGCTATCGATCCCGCCTTTCAAAACAAAAATATTGGTAAAGCCTCGATCTGCTAAGAAAGATGCAGCGTCGAGGCTTCTCACTCCAAAGTGACAATAAAGTAAAACGGGTTTGTCCTTTTCCCAAGTTTCAAGAATTTCCTCTAAAAGCTCCTCAGTTAATGGCACCGATTTAGGGATGGATCCCCATTGAAGTTCCCATTTCTCTCGAACATCTAAAATAGAAACCGAGGATTTATCATCGATAAGTTCAGTAGCTTCTCGGGCTGAAAGATGCCCGACTCCAGCAGAACGACTCACCATTTGTAGTTCCATAAAAACGACTTGAGGGGGAGGTAGAGAATGTTCAGCGACAAAAGCTTTCAATGGCTGCATTTTTTTTTCAGAGGATAGATTGATTGCGTATCTCTTCTGAATGAAATCAAAAAAATCGGGGTAAAGCTCAGCTATTTTGATGAGCGAAGAGTTTTCATCGATAGGCGGAAGCTCAGATTTTTTAAAAAAACTACGAATTTTCTGGCTAAAAGTGCGAGCCATTTATCGTTTGTAGTCCATGTAGTTCATAATGTGCTTATCTCTATCTAGAACTGAGTATTCATATTCTTTAGTG
Source organism: Bdellovibrionaceae bacterium UBA2466 (assembly GCA_002342225.1). Lineage (GTDB taxonomy): Bacteria > Bdellovibrionota > FAC87 > UBA2466 > UBA2466 > UBA2466. The sequence continues at coordinate 4,466 of DDPO01000053.1, forward strand.
TGATAGAGGCACTCCGTTGGGCAAACGGAACTGCAAAGGCCACAGTAGCAGCACAGACTCACATCGATTTCGAAACGTTTCAAATCTAGGGTCTTTTTAACGCCGCCTTTCGTGAACTCGGCAGTAGACGAGGCCTCTTTTTTGTCGGCTTCAATGTAAATGCAATCCACAGGGCAAACCACTGCACACTGTTTGCAGGAAATACAATCATCGACATCGTTGAAAAGAAGCCCACGAGAGCCTAGAGGGAGATGATCTCTAGTTTCCGGATACTGAATAGTGATATCCCCTTTTGACTGTACTTTCCAAAATACTTTGAAAGTGATGCCCATCCCCTTAAATGTCGTGAGGGCCGCGTCTTTTACCATGCCTAAGTAATCTGTGAAGGTCATCGGTCTACCTCTCCTAAAACGATATCTAAGCTACCAATGGTTGCAATTAAATCAGCTACCATCACCCCTTGGCTCAACTCGTTGAGTGTGCTGATATTCATAAAACAGGGGCTCTTGCAGCGAACTCGGAACGGTTTACCCGTTCCATCTGAGATGATGTAAAAACCTAACTCTCCTCGAGGACACTCCGTTCTTGAGTAGGCTTCGCCTGCTGGGGGCTTAATCACTTTACCAACTTTGGCTCTATGAGGGCCTTCGGGAATACCATCGATCAATTGCTCGATGATTCGAATGCTTTGAATCATCTCTTTCATTCGAACAATATGACGATCCCAACAATCGCCGAGAGTTCCCATTTGACCAGTACCTACAGGAATATCAAATTCTACTTCCTTATAGATAGAGTAGGGGTGTTCTTTTCTAAGATCCCACTTAAGTCCAGCCCCGCGGAGCATGACCCCTGTCAAGCCGTAGGTGTGACATGTCTTAAGATCGATGACTCCGATATCGCGAGTGCGCTCTACAAAGATTTTGTTGTAAGTGACTAAATTGTTGTACTCCTCAACTTTGGGCTTGAAGTACACCAAGAAATCTTTGATCTGTTGAACAACATCTGGAGTGATGTCTCGGTAAGTTCCACCGATCCACATGTAGTTGTAGAGAAGGCGCGCCCCTGAAATCTTTTCGAAAATGTCCAAGATCATTTCTCGGTCACGGAACCCATACATGAACGCTGTGAAAGCTCCCATGTCCAAGCCATAAGTGCCATAGGACATCAAGTGGCTTGCGATTCGTTGTAGCTCAGAAATGATAACTCGAATGTACTCAGCTCTTCGGGGGACTTCGATTCCAAGCATGCTTTCGACTGCGATCGCATAACCCATAGAATTATTCATTGAGGCTAGATAATCGAGACGATCGACGTAAGGCGATACAGCAATGTAGTCCGAAGCTTCAGCATGTTTTTCAAAACAGCGATGAAGATATCCAATTTCAGGTTTGGCCTCTTTTACAATCTCTCCGTCAGTTGTAACAACGACGCGCAAAACTCCATGAGTACTTGGATGTTGCGGGCCCATGTTCAAAAGAAGTTCGTCAGTGCGAAGTGTTTCTTTGAGTTCTGCAGTTCCGGTGTTGTTAAGTTCGTTCTGCATTAGTGAGCTCCTCCTTCGGTTGGGGCTCCATCTTCAAAAAATAGAGGGACCGGCATTCCATTGTAGTAATCGGGCGTGACGTAGTCTTTCCTCAGTGGAAATCCCACCCAATCTTCTGGGCATAGAATTCGGCGGTGGTCAGGGTGATTTAAGAATCGAATTCCAAACATGTCGTAAGTTTCTCTCTCATGCCAGTTGGCCGCTTTATAAAGGTCGGTAACACTCGCTACTTTGGCTTCGTCCGTTCTGGGCAGATAAACTTTGAGAGGAACAATCATCTTATGAGTGTACGAGCCGGGGTGGTAAACCACGCACAACGCGGGCAGGGCTGGGTAGTCAACTCCGCTCACCATGTGGAGGGTTTCGAAGTGAAGTTCGTCCCTTAGAAACTTAAGAACATCGTGGATCGCAGAAGGATCTACTTTGATGCTCGCATCCGGTTTAGTCTCCTCTTTTCCGAGAATACCTTGAGGGAACTTTTGGGAAAGACTCGTGAAAATATCTTCAAATGTCATGCTTGTTTCCTTGCAAATCCAATAGGCCCTAAAGCTGCTTCCTGAACTTTAATTTTTTTCTGAAGCATCATGACTGCTTCGATGAGGGTTTCTGGTCTGGGGGGGCAACCGGGAACGTAAATGTCTACGGGAACGACCCTATCAACCCCTTTGAGAACATGGTATCCCTCTGCCCAATAGGGACCACCCTTGTTTGAGCAACTTCCCATAGAGATAACCCATTTGGGGTCAGGCATCTGTTCATAAAGCATTCGAATTCTGGAGGCCATTTTGAGGGTTACTGTACCTGCTACAATCATCAAGTCTGCTTGACGCGGTGTAGCTCTAAAAACTCCACAGCCAAAGCGTTCCAAGTCATAATCGGCTGCTCCAGTCGCCATCATTTCAATCGCGCAACAGGCAAGTCCGAAAGTTGCTGGCCAGAGCGAGTTCTTGCGCATGTAGCCGACCAATTTCTCAACAGTCGTGAGTGCAAATCCGCTGGGAAGTTTCTCTTCAAGACCCATTAGTCCCACTCCAATCCACCGCGGCGCCATAC
>DDPO01000131.1 GCA_002342225.1 Bdellovibrionaceae bacterium UBA2466
TGAAAGCCTGTTCCCATTTTGTAATATCGTCGGCAGATGTGGAAGCTATGGAAAAATTCTTCTCTGCACTTTTTAAGATTCAGCCCCATTTTTCCAATCCCGAATTTTGTGAGTTTGTTTTGCCAAGCCGGTTTCGAGTCGCATTTTTTAAGCCTGTTGGAAAAGCTTCGCAGTTTTTTGGATTNNCCCTCAGATCGGTCTCAGGTTTCCTATGGACTAACAGTTGATGATGTTGAAGCTACTTACGAAATCGCAAAACAGTTAGGATTAAAAGTGAGTGGTCCTCCCAAAGAGCATCCATGGGGCGAGAAGAGTTTTCTTGTAGTCGACCCAGAAAACAATCGTTGGGAAATTACGCAATCTCCTTCCCAAGATGGAATGTTGGTTAATTTGGAGGGGTAGAGAACTACANNGCAATTCTAGCCCTCTATCAATCACCTAAGAGAAGCGTAATTACTCATGAATTCTTCCCCCCTTAACCCCCATCAGGTCCACTCAAAGGGGGCAGGTATGAGAACTACAGCTGTTTCCCTGCGACGTTGTTGAGTGACCAATCATATTCGATAAAGGAGATAGAAGTATCGTCGTTCAAACTGCTTTGAAGTTTTATGGGTAAGTATTTTTTAACAAAATCTCTTACACTTCCTGCATCTCTTTTAAAGTCGCCCGAGAACCAATCGAAAATTTTTGACAGATAGAGTGTGTTGTTCTTTTCGTCAAATCGATTTCGGAAAGGGTCTGCTAGAAACTGTATTCCCTGATTGTCGAGTTGCTTAGAAAGCTCTTTGGCCGTGTAAGCTTCAGAGCGAAGAAAAGGGCAACTCACAGCTCCACAAACAAGCGCAAAATGAACCCTTGAGTCGTTGAATTGGGGACGTAAGTGCTCATGCTCAATTTCATCGAGTGTAACTGGATGACCCATGGCTTCGAGCGTGAATCTTTTGCCGTTGATTTCGTAGTCGGAAACTTTCCACTGCTTTGAGGCTTTGTTAAAAAGATTGCCCCCCACTTTGCTGCCAATATCTCGAATTGATTTTACGGGATAAAAATCGCAAATGAGTTTTAATGTGTAAGCATTGTAGGCATTGATCAAATAGGCCATTCTTTCCTCTTTGCCGAATGAAGTGTATTGTATCGATGTGACCGATTTGATCTGCTGGATGTAAGACTCCAGCTTCCCAATGGATTTTTTGATCCCCTCGTAGTTAACAACCCCATCTTTCACATGAGTCTTTAAAATTTCAGTGAATTGTGAGTGGTTGGGATCATATTCAGCTCGTAAAGGAACCGAAAAGATGATTGTGATTGCGATTACAAGGAGAGCTTTCATAGTAAGAGTTCCTAAGGTTTAATATTGCACCATATCTGCTTCAGGCATAAAAAGAGCCAAAGTGCTGGGGTTAAGTTTCAGAGAAAATCCTTTGCGCAATTTTGTGAGTGCATTGTGGGTGGCTTTGATGAGAGGGGCTTCTTCTAAAGGATCTGCATCCATGAGAACTTTTTCTAATTTATCGATGGCATTTTTCTTTCGGCCCGAATCTGCCAACAATCGGCCGTTGTAGTAATACCCGAGCAAGCGGTGGTGTTTCGAATCTGACTTTTCACAGCGATCAAATGCTTTCTTGGCCCCCTTTGTCTGGTTCGCTTTTAAGGCCATGATGCCTTCAACAAAACTGTAAGCAGCATTGTCTGGGTCCAAAACAGCGGCCTGTTTTAAGATGTGGTAGGATTTTGTGGGGTTCAGTTCCGACTCGTAAGCCGTCTTTGCCTCGATATAAATTTGTTCGGCCTGAGCGATTTCTGGGTAATCTTCGAAATAGCTTGAGTTCTCTAAAGTGGAAAAGAGATCGGAACTAAAAGTTGAGGGGTCAAACAGATCTATCAAGGGGACTTCAACAAAAGAAGTGAGCGATACTGGAGCAAGTCCGCTTGCCACAAAAGCGCGCCCTCGATAGGGATCAAAAACAGCGCTTGATAGAGTAGTGTGAACGGCAACCACATTGCCCAACCCGCGTGGTTTGTGATGGATCGGATCCCATTTGTCAGAAAGAGTTTTTACAGCATGCCAACTATCAAAATTCCCCTTCCATTGATGAGCGAGATTTTCGACTCTTAATTTTCTGGCACGGGTATCTTCATTGACTGAAGCGTTCAGGTCTAAATTGGCTTCGAGCATCGAAGGACTTCCAAAGTGGTTGGTTTGGACGTGAAGGTCACCCTTTGATTCATTGACAGCCATTCGCTTATTCGTGAGTTCTATTGTAGCCATGCGGTTTTCCTGAGTGCTCACTAAAGTGTAAGCCCAGCCGGCTGCGGGTTTATACCGTTTGAAAATGTCAATGGCGCCATCAAAACTTTTTGCTGTGCGCAAAACTTCCTGACCCACAAGGAAAATAGAAATGCCCTCTTCGGAAACTTCGAGGGTCGGGATAGTATGAACACCTAAGAAAAGACCCGATTCGTTGTAACCTATGACGCCCGCAGAGTGAAGACCTGCTGAAGTCACTGCCATGTATCGTTGAGCTTCGTCGGTCGGATGGTAGTAGATCACAGTGGGAAACCGGTCAAAACTTCCATTAAGCGGGTAGTCTGTATTTCTACCGATGATCATTTCACCTTTTTCGGTGTAGCCCCCTCGAACAGCGAAATCGGTGCAGTTTTTAAGCATCACTCCACTAGGAGTGCGAGCGGGCAGAATAAGTCCCCCCGAAAGTTGCTTTCCCAAAACTACTTGGAGGGTTTCGGGTCCAAGGGCTCCGTATAATACGATGTCTAAAGGTATTGAGGCTCCTTCTGACAGACCATAAGCTTCTAGCATCGTTTTTTCAGGATCGCCTCCCTGCATTTCAATTCCCGTTTTGAGTATTTGGTCGGTGTAATTTTTGTAGAGGTAATTAATGACAAAATCGGTGACGAGAGGAATGGCTGGAAATGCGTTTCTTACCGAATTTTCGACGATCTTGGCGACTTGGGGAAGGGCTCCTTTTGAAATTTCAGATTTCAACAATTTGCCGTGCTGAAAAGCCATTTCGAAGGGGTCACCAGAGACCGAGAGAACATAGAGTCCGTTTCTGCGAAAGAGTTTTCCGTGATGAAAACTTTGAGTTCCATCGGATTGAGACTCGACAGAGAGTGAGTAAAGTCGACGATAACGCTCTTTGATGTACTGCGGTGTTTCATAAGCGTAAATCGAGGTTGATAAAACGATGATCCCAAAGCACAAATACAATTTTGTCATTCGAGTCCCCAGTTAGCTAGTATTCGGTCAAATCTCCTAAACTCTTTACAGGCTTAGCTTTGAGCGAATGAGCTAAGAGCTTTAGAGGCTAGCCCAGAGAGCCGAAAAGAGATCTATGGTCATAAGATGTGTTTTTTTATTCCTCTGGGCTCAGATAGCTTGGGCTGGCAATTGTGTCGATAGCCTCGGCAGATTGTCTCCAGTTAAAGCCAGAAATTTTTCTGAAATTTACACCGAGCTCCAAACAGTTAATAGCAAGGGAAAAACGCGGCTTGCACTCCAGAGTGATTTCGATCCTTACATAGACCCCGAAGGGGGAGGAGCCTGTGCTTCGACGACTGCATTTAATATTTTACAGGGGCTAAGATTAAAGACAGGCCAGTCTGAAATGCGCCCTAATAAAGTGTTGAAGAAAGCTTTCACTGCAATGCCCGAACTCCTCGCAGGCCGAGTGACCAATGAACAGATGACGCGTCTCGTGAGCCACTTTGAAAAATATTTTCCTAAACATCGCTTGGATGTTGCTTTTGAGAGGGCTCCTCAATCCCAAGCGGTGGGGGGAGAGCCTCTCGGGCCCGTCTGGTCTAAGTTTCAGGAGAAACAGCTTGAGACCACTGACAATGAAATAAAAATGGTTGTTTACCAAGTTCATGATGATCAAGGAGAGCTTTTGGGGCGCCATTTCGTCGTATTGAAACGGAAATTAGAAGGCAATAAAGCAGCGGTGATAGATCCGAGCAAACCTTCAAAAGAATTTTTCTATGAGTTTATCGAAGAAGCTGCAGGCCCAGGCAAACCCCCTCTCACAAAGCTCGTTAGGCCAGACAGGGTCCCGCACAGCCTAGGTTGGGACTTCACTCTAGATACTATTTTTAGTATCAAACTTAGGGCTGAGAATCTTCCGTAATTTCCGTAACCGAAACTTTTTCTACGGTAATTTTCTCGACGGAGACTAAATATCTCTTCGTTGCATCAGGAAGATGGCCCCACATTTTAATTGCAATGTAGATACTCAAAACCGCAAAAGGGATCAAGAAGATGGGCCAAAAGAGCCAGCTTTTACCTACGAGGTAGCCCAAAGAAACAGATTGTAGACCTGTTCCTAAGTAAACAAATCCGTCCGTAATTCCTGAGGCGGTGGCCGTCAGTTTTCGTCCTCCGAAATCGGCAGCTGCTGTTCCTGACATGAGTGAGTGAATCGCGATCGAGAGCAAACAAATAGCCACAGCGCAAATCCCCACACCGATGGGCGAGGTATTGAGGATAAAGCAGAGTACGACCGAGAATATTAGAATCAATATACCTGAAATCGCAACGGGTGGACTTCTTCGGGAATTAAAAAGATGATCCGAAGCATATCCGATTGCAAAACCACCTACGATGCCCGAGATACAAAGTAGTAAACCCCAATGGTGCAAGAAAAACTCAGCGCCTGGTTGTTTTACTTCTTTTGCAAAAATAAAATACCATTGCATGACTCCGTTACGAATAACACCGGTTGTAAACTCAACGACTGCAATCATCATGAG
>DDPO01000144.1 GCA_002342225.1 Bdellovibrionaceae bacterium UBA2466
AGACAGTTCGGTCCCTATCTTCTGTGGGCGTAGGATATTTGAGAGGATCTGTCCTTAGTACGAGAGGACCGGGATGGACAGACCGCTGGTGTTCCAGTTGTTCCGCCAGGAGCATTGCTGGGTAGCTAAGTCTGGAATGGATAACCGCTGAAAGAATCTAAGTGGGAAGCCAACCTCAAGAATAGATATCCCTGAGACTTCGGTCTCCTGTAGGCCGCTCGTAGACTACGAGATTGATAGGCTGGGTGTGTAAGCGCAGTAATGCGTTCAGCTAACCAGTACTAATCGGCCGTGAGGCTTAACTTTATCATTATTCTGTCCTAAGAGAGTTTCACGCATTGAAACCCTATGCATTGTCGAAATAATGTCATTGCGACATTGATTTCATAGCAACTTTTGTATAGAAGTTGTTACGGAATCAATTGTCGCAACGACTCCTATGAATAAAAACTAAAAAGTTTGTTCAAAGGAGTCGGTTTGGGGTGTCTATAGAGAGCGGGAAGCACCTGTTCCCATTCCGAACACAGAAGTTAAGCCGCTCATCGGCGATGATACTTGGAGGGAAACTTCCTGGGAAAGTAGCACGATGCCCCATTAAAAATTCACCCAGACAGCTATCAATTGGCTGTCTGGGTTTTTTTTTGTAAAATTGTTAGAACTTAATGAATAAAACAACTAAAGCATCAGCTGAAAATGCACAGAAGGATATGCTTAAGGCAATTTTTTACTGCCTCTTAGTTGTTGTGATTATCAGATCATTTGTAGTCGAACCCTTTAGAATTCCCTCAAGTAGCATGGTTCCGACTCTCAAGGTTGGAGACCATATTTTTGTATCCAAGTTTTCATATGGGCTTTCCTTGCCCTTTACGAAATTTGAATTTCTATCTTTTGCGCAACCTAAGAGGGGAGATGTTGTTGTTTTTCTTTGGCCGAGGGATGAATCTCTTCATTATGTAAAAAGGATCGTAGGTTTGCCAGGGGACAAAATAGAGTTAAAGGGCCGGGATATTTTGATCAATGGCAAGTTGGTAGATAAGTCACAGGTGAATGTTGAGGATATCGATCGGGAGGATAAAGAAGAACCCGAAGTTCCCTCTGAGTATTACAGTGAAACTTTAGGGTCTGTGAGTCACTTGATTCGCTACTTATCAATACCCGTCGCAGGTCATGAAGGAAGGGAATTGACGAAAGTGGTTCCTAAAGACCAATATTTTGTGATGGGAGATAACCGAGATGAGTCTGCCGACAGTCGCAGTTGGGGTTTTGTCCCGCGTGAAAACATTAAGGGAAAAGCAAAATTTATCTGGCTATCCTTAGATCAAGTTGGGGCTTGGAATAATTTGAGAAAAATTAGATGGTCTAGGTGTGCTCAACTCATTCAATAATGTTTCAAATCACCTAATAACGCTGCCCCTATTGCCCCGCTATTATTTCCAAATTGAGTAAAATCAATCTTGAGGTTTTCTGCGACAGCGGGGAAGACTCTATTTTTAACTGAAAGTCTAATGCTCTCAATGTGGGGATGGAGTCCTTTACTTACCCCCCCGCCGAGTAGAATCAGATCAGGATCAAACACGTTTGCTATGCCTACCAATCCGATCTGTAAATTATGTAAAAATTCATCGACTAGTTTCTTACAATTGAAGTCAGTTGTGGCTCTTTCGAATATCTCCCGACTAGAGAGATCTGAAATTTTGTTTTTTAAGGCACTGGCAGAGCAGTAACGTTCAAAACAACCCAAACTTCCACACGGACATTCGATACCTCGTGTATTTATCGAAAAATGGCCTAATTCACCGCCCGTCCCAGTTGCTCCTCTGTAAAGGCGATTTTGAAGCACTAATCCCCCGCCAATTCCCGTCCCCAGGGTTAGAAGAACCAAATTTGAGATTCCCCTTCCCTTGCCCAATTTCCATTCCGCGATAGTTGCACAATTAGCATCGTTATCTACACATGTAGGAATTCGGAGGGTTTGTTCTGCCCATGTCTTTAAATTGATATTTTTCCAAGCGCTAAAGTTAGGAGAGTTCCTGACAATTCCCAAATCGGAATCTACCGACCCGGCACAACCAATGCCCACAAAACCAATTGCTTGTCCTCGCTTTTTGATAGTTTCTATAACGTTTAAAACTGAAGCTTTGACATGGTCCGGACCCAAATGGGCGTTTGAGGGAGTATCAAATTCCTCGAGAATATATCCAGATTGATCAATAAGCACAGCTTTAATTTGGGTGCCACCAATATCAAGACCACAACGGATAAGGTTTGAACTAGTCGTCATTAGAAACTTGATATACCCTTTATTCTTTTAAGATGAAAGTAGTTCAGGCCCTATGAATCAATCTCTGACAGATACTGTCCTAAAACTAACAAACGTTTCAGCTTACTATGGATTTACTAAGGCCATAGAGTCAGTATCTTTCGAGTTAAAAAAAGGTCAGGTCGTTGGTTTAATTGGTGCTAATGGAGCTGGAAAAACCACTTCATTAAAGGTTTTACTTGGAATGCTAAAACCTGCAACAGGCACGATCTCAATACTAGGAATGAGCAGATGTTCCTCAAGGTTGTTCAAACGAATTGGATTTGCTCCTGAAGACGCTACTCCACCCGAATATTTAACAGCTCGAGAGTACCTTGTTTTCCTCTCAAAGTTTAGAAAAGGTGAAAATATCAACTCTGTACAACAAATTGAAGAATTTTTAACTTGGTTTGAGCTGGACCCTGATAAGCTTGTTCGTAAATATTCCAAGGGTATGCGTCGACGGCTGATATTGGCCCAAGCCTTTTTGGGAAAACCAGATCTCATTGTACTCGATGAACCACTGAACGGTTTAGACCCCATGATGATTCTAAAGCTACGGGACAGACTCAAACTCTACCAGAAGCAGGGAACGACCATACTTTATAGTTCTCATATTTTGACCGAGTTAGAGCAAACTTGTTCAGATGTTGTAATTATGCACCGAGGGTCAGTGATACATCAGGACTCGGTTGAAAATTTAGTAAAACAGTTTGGAAGTGTCGAAAAAGCATTTTCAGCAAAAATTGGAGCCGCCTAGTCATGTGGGCCTTATTTTTAGAGAACTGTCGATATGTTTTAAGAAGCAAAATGGTGGTTTTGGTCATTTTATTTTCCACTCTCGTACATTTGTCAGGATTAAAATTAATCAATCACTTAACAGTCTCTATACAAGAGGTTGTGACCGTGATGGGTCCTAAAGAAGCTATCAGGGTTGGCTTTTATATTCAGCTTTTCACGGCCTTGAGCATAGCCTCTGTTTATGGAGTGTGGATGGCACCTTATGCACACAGGGGTGAAAGGAGTCTCCTAACGCATGTCTTACCAGTGTCAAAAGTGTATTTTCCCCTATGTTACGGATTATGCTGTGGTCTTTTACTAATAATCAACGAGGTCATTCTTTTGATGAGCTTTGGTTGGGTGATGGGATTTTCATTTTATTCATCCGATATATTTCCATGGGGGTCGCTAATCAAGACGTGCATGTTCCAGACCCTGTGCCTAGAAGTTTTGATGTTGTCTCTGGCGCTGAGTAGTTTGGTTGTGGGGCAGATTAATACTGTTTTTTTGGGAGCGACTTCTCTGTTTGTGATGCAAATTCTAGGGACCTTCTCTCACTTTTTTTCTAAGGATCCGAAATTTTCATTGTTTACACTTAAAGGATTGTTCGTTTTTGTTTACGAGAAGCTCCCTCCGATTGGCGACTTCATTTTTGATTTTAATCTCCTCTCAAAGGGCGAGAGTGTCTCTTTTGAAAACTTGGGTCTTTGGATGATCTGGTGGTTAATAATCTGTTTCTTGTTTGTTTTTAAAATCCGATATCCAAGCAATATTCGCGGTGCTGAGGGCTAGAGAGAGTTTATAAATCCGCCTTTTTACAAGGGTAGAGAGGGGAATTGATGAAATCCTGAATAGTGCCGCTGCATTTGAGAGAATACTCTCCTGCAGCCGTTTGGAATCCAGTTAGAGTGCTTTTGAAAGTGGAGGCTTCGGGGTTGTCCAAAACCTTCTGCGAGAGTGTAAGTTTGAGAGCAATATTCAGATAAGATTGTTCAAAAGTTTTTTCTACTTTGAAGTCGCCAGTAGCAGTTCCTTTAAGGTCTGATGAAGGGTCTTCCCCAAATTTGAACTTATTCATCTCAAGAACCCCATTTTTCATTTTAAGAACCCCCTCGAGTTTTCCCAGTTTCATGGCAGGAATTACTATTGAGAGTCCTCCGAGTTCGGGTGGGCTTATGGATTGCTGGTTGATTGAAAAGTCTCCAATCGATAGATTGAAGTATCCAGATGATTTGTCCATCTGTGATTCATCAAAAAAGATATCCGAAGAAATATCAACGTAACCTTTGAGTGGAGGGTTTCCATTTCGAGCCCCTATCTGTTCCAGATTTAGTTTTTCAACATCAAGATAAAACGAAATGGTATTGCTGCCCTTACCGACTTTGGTGTAAATATCCCCACCCTTTTTGAGTTCTGAAATATTGACAGCGACTCCAGGTAAAGGCGGAAGAAAACCAGACAGCGCAAATTTTAAAGTGACGGCTTTACTCCAGAGATCTAGCTCTTGATCTCCCATGGGTAGAGTCACGTTGACATTGTCCATTCTTAATCCCGGCATTCCAAGCAGGGAAAAGTGCATAGAGTCCGATACAAGGAGCACTCTACTGGCTTTAAAAACCCGATCAAATATGTAGCCTCTAAGATTGTTGATCGGAAAAAGCACGAATAGAGCTACGACAAAGAGACAAACAAAAATAAAAATTTTAAGACCGACACCCTTTTTCATTTTGGCTAACCCTCGTCTCCCTCGAACACATAAGCCATAATCGTCATATCCACATTTAGATAGCCTCGCAGCTTATCGTCGTTCGTTATTTTAATTGAGGAAACGATCAAACTAAAGTTCCCGTACTCGACAGCTTTCAAATAGCTGGTGAGTTGAGAAAGAGTAATTCTCTGTGCAGATACTGTGCTTTCTTTAATTTTAAATTCTTTTTTCTTCGAATCAGTTCCCCCAACACCCGCCTCGGCTCGTTCTTCAACTTGAATCATTCTGGGTGAAATTCCGGCACTGGCCGCAGTTTGCAGTAATACTTGTTTTAACTGTCCTGGAGCAGAGAGTTGAGAGTTTTTTGAAAGAAGAATTAAGTCCTCGGCTCGGTCTCTTCGGTATTTCTGATACTGAAGAATCATGTTGCTCATGGAATAGGCATCTTGGGTTTCAGAGCTCAGGCTCCAAAGTGACCAATAGGAAAAGATAAGGAAAAGTAGAGCTATTGAAACGGTGCCACCTAGAATCCCGAAAACAACTTGTTTCTGCTTTTTTGGCGGTAAACTTGCGAGGCGATCGTAGATCATTCCTACGTATTTGTTTTGGTAAATAACTGCTAAGCCGGGGGCCTTTTCGTTAATCCATGATTTTAGCTTGTTTGTCTCTTCCATATTTTATCTCCCCAATACCTTTGCTTTGAATACAAATCGCTGTCCTTCATTTGTGACAGTGAGTTCGCTAAGGATCGGCAGTTTTTTCAAATTCTCAGTGACGGTTGTTAAATCACCTTGATAAAGCACACCCTCCATAACAAGATTCCGATCTGTTATTTCCATTTTATTGACATCAACTTTGA
>DDPO01000052.1 GCA_002342225.1 Bdellovibrionaceae bacterium UBA2466
GAATGGGGCTCCACCCGCTATCACCGGACGCCGGTTTTACTGACTGAGAAAGGGCTGAAATAAAATGACAAATCAAAATGCCGATGATTTTTTTAATCCGTGTCTTTGCAAGGGCAAAAACAATCACTGCCCAGTTTGCGGAGGAAGAGGATTCATTGGATTTAGAGAGGGGCCACGGCTCGAGCCTGGAGAGGAATGGTTTCCTCGCTCCATGGCGAGAGGAAGATTGAATGCCGCAAATTTGGATCGTGATCTTTTCGATTTTGAATCCAAGAAGCTGAAAAAGAAAAGATCTTCCTCAAGACGCAAGAGAAAAGGAAAGAAGATATAATGCAGCTTAACGCAGGAATCATCATTCTGGGCCTTGGCGGATTGGCTTTTCTTGCAGGCCTGGGAGCCTGGATCTGGGAGCTTCTGCAAAACCGAAAGAAAAGGACCACTACAGTTGAGCCCGACATTCTTGGAGCAGCAGTACCCTCGAAACCGAAAGTTGAGCTCCCACTAAAAACACCCAGCTCTCCGCCAAGCCAAATCGATGAAACAAAGAGCCCCTCTTGGGCTAAAACCTTTCCCTCTTTAATTAGCCACAAAAAGGAATATGGCCAAAAGATACAAGAGCCCTCCACGGATTTACCTAAAGCCGTAAAACACCAGAGCCCTTTGCCTGAGTTTGGCGGTATGTGCAACAAGTGTGGTGAAAAACCCAAGGTGCCGGGAAATGATGGTTTCTGTGCAGACTGCTCAGAGCTAGGATAATTCTAATGCCTTTCCGATCTGAAAACGAAAAGCGTTTTGCCTCATGGCTCAAGCGAAACGGCTTTATATACCAATATGAAAAGTTGCAGTTCGTATCGAAAAGAGGACGTACCTATACACCAGATTTTTATATTGATGAACAGAAAGTAATTATAGAGATAAAGCCTCTTTCACTCATACCAAAAGAGTTTGACCAAGGAAAAAGACGAATCGTTGAGGAGCAGTTAAAAAAATATCAGAGCATGTTTTTCATTGTCGATATGCCCGCCAATACACCAGAGGTTTATAAGGCTTTTGACGGTTATAGCGATTGGCTCGACACACCAGATAAGGCCAAGGCCTTATTTGAGAAGATCTTTAATCTGTCAACACCGCTTCCTTCTCCAAGAAGCCAGCCCAATGCGAATCTTGAAAGAATTCGTTATCGTCCTACGACGCAGGATGAAAGAGATAATTTAAGTTTTGCTTGAAACCCGACAACATCATCCCCTACGCCAAGATCGTCGCGGAGGAAGGCGTTCAACTCCAAAAAAGAATGACAAGTATGCAATCGACTTACAATAACTGTTTAAATTTACGCCAAACTTATAATAGCCTCCTTTAAATGTTACAAGAAAGCGGCACGCTTATTATACATGTAAACATTCAGGTTTTGAGGAAGATGTGTTCATCAGACAGATTCTGCCTTTCAACACGTAGCCTTTGGTTACAGTGCATAAGGTTGCTATTTATTGTGTCCAATTCCACTGGAAATAGGATTGGGTGATTGCAGAGTTCAAAAAATGCAATTTGAGTCTTGCCAAGCGAAATTAATACAGCCTCGGTAAGCCAGGCCAAGTATTCAGGAAGGTTCGGCTTCGCTTTTTTACCCTCTACATAGGTCCCCTTTTTTTGTGTTTCCTTTATAATACCCCAGTCCAAGAAGCTACTTATATTGTAACGAGTTATCCTATTAACGAAGTCACGGTCTCCGTACTGCTCACGCATTCGACGTTGAACATCGGAACGAAAAGCATCTTTCTGAAGTTTTAACAGGCGGCCTAATGCCTCACCTGTGCTTCCAACAAATGGATACGACGCTATCATCATGCCCCAGTTTAATATCGCTTTAGTTTCATGCGATGAATCAGCCGAATAGATTTTTAAAGCATCTGAATGCAATTCATAAGCTTCGATTGGTGGTTCAAACCAAATCCGCTTTATATGCTCTAGTACTTTTGAAATAGTCTCTATTCCCTGGTTCTCAGCTGTGATTTCCTTCGCCACAACTAGCCGAGCATCTGCCCAGGATAACCCTTTTGCAGCGAGTGCCATACCTTCTTCAAGCCAGACGCGTCGAACCTTTCTGCGAAAAACAATTTCAGTCTTAGATGGCATAACTAATTATTTTCCGATTTATGCGCGAATCCTTAAAAAAGGAACACAAACCTCTTCAATTGATGGGCCCCCGTGGCTTAGACTTTTTTTTCCTTTTGTTGTAAAAGATTTTCCATAGGGCGCCAGCAAAACAACCAAATTATCCGGCAAAGAGGAGTTTTTCCAACTTAGAGCCTCTGGAAAAGCTGTTAAACAGGTATTCATTAGTAGAGGGTCAGAATAAATACGACACCTTTCACCTCCTTTATCACTAAGAACTCCTTCTTTTGGCAGACCAATCCCAACGGCTTCAGTGTTTCCATGATCAGAAGACATGAAAACATCAAACCCTTTAGATCGCAGAGCAAAAATAAGCTGAAATAAAATTTCTTCTGCTGCCCATGTCTGAATTTGGTTGGCCATTCCTACCGCACCCAGTTGCATCCCATGCATTATTTTATCTACCTTAAATAAGGTCACACCTAATGCGCGAGTTTGCGGTGTTATAATATCGTCAATTTTTGGGAGATCGCTCGCATCACCGTGTACGTCAATAAATGCAACCTCTTTTTGGGCAAATTCATGGTCAGCCCAAAACTGACGCCATCCCGCTTCATCTTGGTCGGTGCGATGTAAAGTATTGGCCAAATAGCGAGGAACTTTACCGGAATAGGCCGATTGTCTTGAAATAGGGGTAAT